>CAYQMP010000176.1:0-4608 GCA_964418615.1 uncultured Chthoniobacter sp.
CGGGCGGGACGCCCGTGCCCCCTGACAAAAGCAAGCATCTACGGCCAACGGGACATCGGTATCAATCAGCACAAAGACCCCAAAAATCACACATGGACATTCTGCAGAAAGTCCAGTAGCATCCCGCACCCATGGCAAACATCGACCGTGGAAGGGCTCTCATCGCCAGCGGCTTGGCCAATCACCGCCGCATCGAAATCATCCGCATGCTGCAGACCCGAGGCAGTCTCTGCGTCAACGAAGTAGCCACCGAGTGCCGCATCGATGTGGCCACCGCCTCCCAGCACGCCAAGCGCCTGCATGAAGCAGGATTGATCAAGAAGCGCGCCGAGGGACGAAAAGTGCAACTCTACCCCACCCGCCGTGCCGCCACCTTGCTGGGCACAATCGACCTGCTCTGGGAATCCCCGGCCGATTAAAGCGCTGGGGGCTTTAATTCCCAAGCCACCCGCAAGGCATCCGCGCTGATCGATGACTGCCACGCACCGACCCAAGGCGGCCCCGGGACAAAGTCCGCCCCGTTGGGACTCGCCTTTGGCCGACCTGCCGCGCATGACGGCAGCCAAAATCCGCGCACTGCATGAAGCGGGGTTGGTCACGGTGCATGATTTGCTCCGCCATTACCCGCGGCGCCACGAAGACCGGAAAAAATTCCCCTCGTTTCCGTCCGTTGCCGGACCCGATGCGCTTTGCCTGCGCGGCACGGTCACCGCAGCGAGAGCCTCCTACTTCGGACGCCGCATGCAGTTCACCCTCACCCTGACGGAAAACTCCGGGCGGGTCCCCGCCGCCACGGTGCAGTGCCGGTGGTTCAACCTCCGTTACCTCCCGAAAATCCTCGCCACCGGGCAGGACCTCATCATCCACGGACGCCCCCGCGCGCTGAAAAAGGGCGGCATCGTTTTCGACCACCCCGACTTCGAGATCTTGGAGAGCGACGCTCCGGACAGCGCACTCATCCACCTCAACCGCATCGCACCCGTTCACCCCTCCATCGGCCCGTGGAGTCCGCGCATGCTCCGCCGCCTCATCTTCGAAACACTCGCCGGACTTCCCGACGAGGACATCCCCCAACTCTGGCCTGCCCTTCCTGTAGCGTCGCCGTCCCCGGCGACGAACCGACTCACCACCGCCCGCGCCCTCCGCGCCATCCACTTCCCCGCCTCATGGGAAGAGCTTGAAAACGCCCGCATCCATCTGGCCCGCGAAGAACTCTTCGAAATGCAATGCGTGCTCGCCCGCCAACGCGCAAGGCAGACTGCGGGCCAAGCGCCGGTCATCTCCCGCCAAAGCGCGTTGCTCTCGCAGTTCCTCAAAGCGCTGCCCTTCGCTCTCACCTCCGCCCAAAAACGCGTCCTCACCCACATCTTCGACGACCTCGCCACCGGTCACCCCATGAACCGCCTCCTTCACGGCGATGTGGGCAGCGGCAAAACCATCGTTGCCGCCACCGCCATGCTTGGTGCCGTGTCCGCGGGCCACTCCGCCGCGCTCATGGCGCCGACCCAGGTGCTGGCACACCAGCATTACGAAAATCTGGGCAAACTTTTCGCACCACTCGGCATTCCCGTGGTTCTTCGCACCGCGGCACGGAGGGAGAAAGCGGAGGCATCCGGCCCGCGCATCGTCATCGGCACGCATGCCTTGCTCTTTGCCCCCGACACCGTGGGACGCCCGGCGCTCGTCGTCATCGACGAACAGCACAAATTCGGCGTCCGCCAGCGGGCCAAACTTTCCGCCCAGGAACCGCACCCGCACGTCCTTGTCATGTCCGCCACCCCGATCCCGCGCACCTTGGCCCTCACCTTGTATGGCGATCTCGATCTTTCCCTCCTCGACGAAATGCCGCCGGGTCGCGTCCCCGTGCGCACCTTGGTGCGTGCACACGACAAACTCGACGAAGCCGCCTCATTCGTCCGCCGGCAACTCGACGAAGGACGCCAAGCTTACCTCGTCTATCCGGTCATCGCGGAAAGCACAAAGACCACGCTCAAAGCCGCCACCGCGGAATACGAACGCTGGAGCCGCTTGCTCGCCCCGCACCGCTGCGCCTTGCTCCACGGCAAACTCAAAGCGGACGAAAAGGACGCCATCATGCACGCCTTCCGCTCCGGCGAAATACGTGTCTTGGTCAGCACCACGGTCATCGAAGTCGGCATCGACGTGGCCAACGCCACCGTGCTCCTCGTCGAAAATGCCGAGCGCTTCGGCTTGGCGCAGCTGCATCAGCTGCGCGGACGCGTCGGCCGCGGTGCCGAGAAATCCTGGTGCATCCTCCTCGCCGACGAAGACGCCGAGGAAAAACTCGACCGCCTCAAAATTCTCGAAGACGCATCCGACGGTTTCTCCATCGCCGAAGCCGACCTCGAGATCCGCGGCCCCGGCGACCTCCTCGGCACCGCCCAAACCGGCCTCCCGCCAGTCCGGCTGGCCAAACTGCCCGTCGACCTGCCGCTCTTGGAAGAAGCCCGCGCCGAAGCGCAGAGACTCCTCGCCGAAGATCCCGAACTCGCCGGCCATCCAACTCTCCGCTCACGCCTGGCCTACTGGGAGAAGCAACTCTTCGCCGGCGTGGCGTGAAGAGCGAAGCCTAAAAGGAAATAGTCTATCGGATGAGGCTCTGTGGGTAGGGACACGCGGCTCGCGTGTCCGTTTGAACGAGAGCGGACGAGCGAGCCGCTCGCCCCTACCTGAGGTGGAAAAGTAAAAAATCTTTGGGGGCGTTGGTGTGAGGCCTTTGCTCTCCCTTGCAGCGGCACGTCAGCCGATGC
Source organism: uncultured Chthoniobacter sp. (assembly GCA_964418615.1). Lineage (GTDB taxonomy): Bacteria > Verrucomicrobiota > Verrucomicrobiia > Chthoniobacterales > JACTMZ01 > JACTMZ01. The sequence continues at coordinate 2,772 of CAYQMP010000176.1, forward strand.
TTGGTGAGAAAGGTCGCTGCAGATACCAACCGAGATGAGCGCCGCTACACCTCCGGGGAAACGTCCGGCGAGGCCTCCGCAGCCGGCGTAGCGCTCGGTGCCGGCGATGCTTCAGGCGTTGGACTTTCCACCGGAACCTCCTCCGGCCACGGCGGCACGATGTTTTCCCAACGGTGGAGTTTCGCGTCGGGCACACCGATCTCCGCCAGCAACTCGACACACCGCGCGTGCCATTTGTCCAAATCGGGGGCGGAGCGCTTTTCGTCGCGCGATCCGGGGAAGACCAGATAAGTCACCGCGAGGTCGCTGACCGGACGGGCCAAGGGCGTTCCGGTGTCGTTGATTTCGTTGCACAGGCGCAACGAGGCCTCGCCGACTTTGTAAGACGGACCCGCATCGCCCACGATGGTCGGATACATTTTGTCGTCGTGGATGACGACCGCGTAGTCGCCGACCTTCGGCACGTCCACACCCTCGCCGCGCATCATGAAGCCCGGCAGCACGATGTTCGGATCGGCTTTCGAAACGAGGAAACTCGAAGTTTTCAGGTCGGCGATCATCCGCTTCGACGTCGCAATGCGTTCCCGTAATTCCCCGCGCCGCGCCTCGGTCGTCTCCGGTTTGGCCATCTCGGCTTCCGCTTCGGTGATGCGCTCCTCGTAGCGCTTGAGGAAGGGATTAGGACGGTCCGTCACCTTGGGCCAACGGTAGCTGGTCTGCGGCTGGAAGAATTGCCCGGAGCCATCCACCTCGATGTTACGATCGCCGTCCGAGCCGTCCACGTTCACGTCCATGTCGCCCTGCACGAAAAGGGCGCGCCGGCCGGTCTGCGGATCTTTCAGTTTCAAGATGGTGTCGCAGTCATAAAAATTGTGCCGCGAGAGGATCTGCTCGATTTTTTCCAGCCGCCCTTTGAGCCAGTCCAGCTTCAGATCGTAAATCTTGGCAAAGTCCGGCGAGACCTGCGCCGTCTCGAGAAGCTGGGGCAAGGATGGCAGCAACTCCGGCAATTGCGGATTGGCCACCTTCACATCCGCCAGCGTGGTGGCCGGACGCGGCATGCGGATCTTCAGGTTGAGTTCGAGACGATAGGCATTGTCGATCTCGCGGTCGCGCGCCGCCGTCTCACCGGGCGCCGTCTCCACCGTCCACTTGTATTGCAGGCCGTTGAAAAGCATCCCCGTATCCATCGGCTTGCGCGGCACATAAGGCGTCGGAGTCGGCGTGGGCGAAGGAACCGGAGTCGGGCTCGGCGCCGGGGTCGGGGTGGGCGATGGTGCAGGCGGCGGAGCCGACGGACCGCACCCGGCCAGCATGACACCCACCGCCGCGACTAGAGTCAAACGTCCGCACTGCATCCCGGTATCACGTCACGCCCCGCGCATCCCTGTCCAGCCCAACCGGAAATTTTTGCGGGACGCCCGCCGCTTTCGTGGTATTTTCCCGCCTCGGATACGGGCTGTGGCTCAGCTTGGTAGAGCGCTTGAATGGGGTTCAAGAGGTCCCGGGTTCAAATCCCGGCAGCCCGATTTTCCGGAACAGCGACAAAAACCATGAACCCGCACTCGGCCATCGACGCGCGCTCGCTCGACATGGACCGGCTCATAGCCCAGCGCCTGCGGGAAAACCCGGCTGTCTTGGACAAAGCTCGCAGTGTTTTGGCGAAATGGATGACATCGTGCGACGCCAGCGTGCGTCCGGTCTTTGAAGAGTGGCGCGCTATTCTGGACGGTCCAAAATCGGGCGTATTCGCCGTGCTGGAGGGCGTCGACGAAAGGTCCATGCGCCTGCGCCAATCGAGTCCCTTTTGCGGGATCCTCACCCCGGCCGAACGCAC
>CAYQMP010000177.1:0-4606 GCA_964418615.1 uncultured Chthoniobacter sp.
CCAAAGGCGGCACCGAACCCCCGGCCCTCGCCGCGGCGGAAAAGCCGGAATAGCCACACCCCCCCGGTAGGGCGCGGCGTCCCCGACGCGCCGGGAACATTCTTCCCTCTGCGCAATCCATCAGGCACGCGGCGGGTCCGGAGGCCCCGCCCTACCTTGGGATCATCGCGGCCAGCGATGCGGCCACGACGTCCAATCTGCGCACAGCCCGGCGCGCACCGGATTCATGCGAACGTAATGGGCCTTTTCCTCGAAACTCTCCCCCGCGCGCAACCGGTGTTCGAAAAAATCCGTTTGCCACGAGAATCCTCCGGCTTTCGCGGTGAAACTTTTCCACGCACCCACCGTGGCACCCAAACCGGGAGCAGGCGGAAACGAGGTCAGCAGGTGCAAGTGATCCGGCATGACGACGATGATATGCAAATGCCAGCGCCGGATGCGGTGGTAGCAGACAGCCGACTCGATGATTTTACCGGCCCGCTCAATCAGAACCTGTCCCCCACGTTCACGCGCACAGATGGTTAAGAAATAAACCTCTCCATCGGGAACCCATGACGGAACCTCATGCGGCAACCGGCGGCGAACGGGGCGGCTGGCCATGGCAACCGCAGCATGCAGCGGGTCGTCAACACGGAGGAGTCTTTTTTAGGCACGCGGCGGGTCCGGAGGCCCCGCCCTACCTGCCCAGGCAGGGCGCGGCGTCCCCGACGCGCCACACCCATACCTGTTTGCATCCCCGCCCCGCCCCCGTAATCTTCCCGCGTGGATAAGTCCTCGGTCCTCGAAACTCTCGAAGACGCCCCGCCGCGCAAGGAGCCGTGGGCCCTCTGGATTATCCTCGCCCTCGTCCTCTCCATCGCCGCCCACCTTGCCTTCGCTTGGTGGGCCCGCACCTACGCGGTGAAAACTTTCAGCGATTCCTACTACGAGGAAATGGTCCCGCGCGCTTTCAAGGTCGACCGGGTCGAAATCGACTCGCGCCTGCTCGATGAGGACAACCCGACAACCCCCTCCGAAACCCAACGCAAGATCACCCCGGCGCCCGTCGACCTTCCCGCCGAGGATATCTCGGCCGAGAAAGCCGAAGTCCGCGCCGCACCGGCCAAGCCCGGAGAGCTGGGCATCGACAAGGAACCCGCACCGCAAATCGGACTCGCCGCGAGCGATGCCGCCGCCCGGCTCGAAGCCGCCACCGCCGCCGCGCTGGAAGAAGACCTGACCTCGATGCGCGAAGCTCTCCTCGCCGACACGCCGTCCTCCGCCGCCCAACCCGCCATCGAACTCGCCGCGGCCGCCGGCCGCGCCGGCGCGGAAGGCAGCGACGCGGTGCCCGCCGGCTACAGCGACCTCGACGACTTGCTCGCCCAGACCGGCGGACTCACCGCGGCGGCCGGTCCCATCTTCATGCCTTCGGACGTTTTGTTCGGTTACGACGAGTCCTTCCTCCGTCCGGAGGCGATCACCAGTCTGGAGAAACTCGGCGAACTCATCCGCCGCAATCCCGCGGCGCGTTTCCGCATCGAGGGCCACACCGATTCCTTCGGAGGCACCGATTACAACGCGCAGCTCAGTCTGGCCCGCGCCGATTCGGTCAAACGCTGGCTGGCCGAAACCATGTCCATCGACCCCGCCCGCATCGACACCCGCGGGCTCGGCAGCACGCGTCCTCTCGCCCCGACCACCGGCACCGTCGACGAACAACAACTGAACCGCCGCGTCGAGATTGTCATTCTCCGCGCCGCCGAAGGCCGCTAAAACAGCGCCTCCTGCGGCCATGAGTTACGATCTGGAAAAAGTCCTCACGCGCGCCTCCGACGACCTCGACAAGCAGACCCGCGGCAAAACCGCCGTCGAGTCCCTCGAGGCCTACCGCCGTTACCGGCGGCTGGAGGAACACCGGTTGCGCCTGCGCATCTCGGCCGGCGCGGGCGGACGCGAGGTTGTGCGCCAGCGCAGCGACTTGGTCGACATCCTCTTCCGACGCGTCTTCGCGCAGGTTTGCACCGCGCATTTCGGCAAGCCCAAGCCCGAGGGTTTCGCCGTCATTGCCTTCGGCGGTTACGGACGCCGCGAAATGAACCCCTTCAGCGACGTGGACATCATGTTCCTCCACGCCGGGAACAAAACCACGCCGCAGGAGACCGCCGCCGTGCAGGAGATCATCCGCCTGCTCTGGGACACCGGCTTCAAGGTCGGCCACGCCGTCCGCTCGGTCCGTGAGGCCATCACCCAAGCCAACGACGACCTGCAGACCAAGACCTCGATGCTCGAATCGCGCTGGCTGGCCGGGGACCGCGAGCTGGTCGCCAAATTCCGCGAAACCTTCGAGAGCAAATGCGTGGAGGGCAAGGAAAGCGCCTACATCGCCTGGCGCCTGGTCAACCAGAAGGAACTGCACGAGCAATACGGGCGCATCGTCTCGATGCAGGAGCCGAACATCAAACACGGCACCGGCGGACTCCGCGACTACCAGAACCTGCTCTGGACCGGCTACTTCCACTCGCGCGCCACCTCCACCGGCAAGCTGGTCGAAAAAAAGATCCTCACCGAGAGCGAGCGCCGCCTGCTGGAGAAAGCCTACGACTTCCTCCTGCGCGTGCGCACCGAGATGCATTTCATCAACAAGCGCCCCATCGACAACCTCACCCTCTACCTGCAGGGACAGGTGGCCACCCGCCTCGGCTATCCGCAAAAGCACATGCTCGGACGCGTCGAGGCCTTCATGCGCGACTACTACATGCACACGCGCAACATCCAGCGCATCGCCGAGTCCGCCGTCCACCGCATGGTGCCGGAAATCAAGCCCGCCCCCGGCGGCTTTCTCGGGCTGTTCGCGCCCGCGGCCGAGCGCACGGAACGCTTCGACGGATTCCTCGCCAAGAACGGCCTGCTCTACGCCGAGTCGCCCGGCATTTTCGCGCAGGACCCGCAACGCCTCATGCGCCTCTTCCAGCATGCGCAGGTCCGCGGACTCGACCTTTCCCCCGAACTCCGGGACCGCGTGCGCAAGCGGCTCGGTCTGGTCGACCGCACCTTCCAGTATTCGCGCGCCGCGCGGGAAGTCTTCCTCTCCATCCTTTCCCGCAAGGGGCAGGTCGGACGCATCCTGCGCCTCATGCACGAGACCGATTTTCTCGGGCGCTACCTTCCGGAATTCGGACGCCTCACCTGCCTCGTGCAGCACGAGTTTTTCCACCGCTACACCGCCGACGAGCACACCCTGGTCTGCATCGACAAACTCGACGAACTGATCACCTCGGAGAATCCGAAATTCCGCGGCTACCGCGATCTGTTCCAGGAGAACGATGATCCGGCCATGCTCTACCTCGCGCTGCTCATGCACGACACGGGCAAAGCCGAACACCGGCGCCACCATGAGGAAGCCAGTGCCATGCTCGCCCACCGCGTGGCCCGCCGGCTGCAACTCGACCCCGCCCAGCGCAACGCCCTCATCCTTCTCGTCGACAACCACTGCGTGCTCTCCAAAACCGCGCAGTCGCGCAACCTCGAGGACCCCGCCACCGTCTCGCACTTCGCCGGCATCGTGCAATCGGCCGAAAACCTCGACGCCCTCATGCTCGTCACCTTGGCCGACGGCCAGGGCACGAGCGACGACAACTGGTCGGACTGGAAGGAGGGCCTCGTCTGGCAACTCTACCGCGCCACCCGCGCCTACCTGCAGGAGGGGGCGTCGTTCTTCGAAAAACGCCGCGTCGGCTTCGAGGAACTCAAAGAGCAAGTCCGCCGCAAACTGGCCGGCGACTATACCGAGGAAGCCACCGCGCATTTCGCGCAAATGCCCGAGCGCTACTTCCGCAATTTCACCGCCTCGGAAATCGCCGGCCACATCCGCTTCTTCCGCAAATTTTTCGAACGCGAAATCCGCGGCGACCAGCGCGGGCTGGGTCCGGTGGTCAAATGGATGCACCACCCGGAGCAGGGACACAGCGAGGTCCTGCTCTGCGGCTGGGACCACCCGGGGCTGCTCGCCTCGATTTGCGGCGCGTTCCTCGCCGCCCGCGTCAATGTGCTCAGCGCCGACATCCACACCCGCGGCGACAACCTCGTGCTCGACATCTTCCGCGTCTGCGACGCCAAACACCGCCCCGTCGACAGCGAGCGCGACCAGCGCGCCTTCGAACGCGTGCTCGGCGAGTCGCTGGAGGACGAGGACTTCGACTTCTCCCCGCTCATCGCCAAGGCCCGCTCGCGCCTCGGCTACCGCATGTCGCAGGAAGCCGACATCCCGACCAGTCTGACGGTCGACAACCGCAGCCATCCCTCCTTCACCATCGTCGACATCGACACCCCCGACCGCATCGGTCTGCTCTACGATCTCTTCGCCGCGTTCGAACGGCTCGAACTCAACCTCGAATTGGCCCGCATCACCACGGAGAAGGAGGTGGCCATGGATACCTTCTATCTGACCCGCGAATCCGACGGCGGCAAAGTGGTCGGCGACCGCGAAATGCGCAAACTGCAGCGCACGCTGCACGAAGCGGCAGTCGGCGGACGCGAGAAGGATAAATGAAGCCGATCCCGGAAGGTCTTGGACTCAGAAGCAGTGATCGGCAGGTAGGGACGAGCGGCTCGCTCGTCCGCGTGT
>CAYQMP010000178.1:0-4552 GCA_964418615.1 uncultured Chthoniobacter sp.
GGCGATTTCTGGTGTCATAATGTCGTATTTACTCATAAATGGTGATGCGCCAGAGGCCGACTTGGGCAATCGCGTAGCCCAGCCAGACGGTGGCGTGCCAGTAGCGGTGCTGGATGAGTCCGAGGTCGATGGCGACGGCGAAGTAAGCGAAGCCGACGAGGGCGATAAGGATGGCGCTGGTCATTTGCCGGCCTCCTTCAATTCCATCTCGTGGCAGATGTCTGCGTAAGCCCGGTCGGCCGCCATGCGCTCCAAGCGCAGCTTGTGGCATTGCTCGCGGGCCGCGCGCAGTTCCTGCTCAAGGAGCTGAATGTGCGCGCACGCGGCGTCGATGGCTTCGCTGGCCTTTCCCGGCTGCGGCTGCGGGATACTGTCGTCGCCGCGGCGCCAGCGGTTGAAGTGGCGCAGGAAGGTGATGGTTTCGGTGGAGGTCATCGCTTGTCGAGACGCCGCCGCGCCTCCCGGTAAAGATACTGAATGAGGTAAGCGCCGGTCTCCTCGTCGCTCGAGGTGATGTGTTTGAGGAAGTCGGAGACAACGTGGTACAGCTCATGGACAAGCGAGCCGGTGTCGTCTATGTCTTCGACCCAAACGACCGCTTGGCTGCCGTGACACATGGCCCAGGCGGCGTCGCTGTCGTCGGGCTGGTTGTCGGGGTCTTGGGGGTCGAGCTGGAGGATGGCCACGCACCGCCGGATCGCCGCCGCCTGCGGAGTCCCACAATAGAACTCCACAGTCAGACCGAAGGTCTGCTCGCGGACGACGAAGCGGCGGGTGCGGCGGGGCATTTAGGCGGCTTTCTTGAGCTGAAGCTGCGCGTAGTGCAGGGCGAGTCGGGCTTGGAAGACTTTCCAATACGGCTCGGCGCTGAACATCCACGACACCTCGAAGTCGTCCGGGGATTCCTTGCCGATGCGGACGATGCCGCGGCGCTGGACTTTCATGTCCGGGCGGTTTTCGTTCCACAGTTGCTCGTAGCCGGCCAACTGGATCTTGTGGGCGCCCACGATGGCCTTGCTCGTCTTCCAATCCAACAAGACAATCTTGCCGTCGCGGTCGCGGCTCGGGGCGTCGATGGTTCCGCCGAAGAGGTATTCCTCGGAGACCAACTGCACTTCCGGCTCAATGACGGTGAGACCTTCGTCGTCCCACCAGCGGCGGAAGTTTTGGAAGGCGATCTCGGCTTTCTCCACGTCCGCCGGCGAGTATTCGCTGAGGTCGGGTTCGTGGTTGTGCAGGAAGCACTCGATCTTGAAGTGGGCCAGCGTGCCGATGTCGGCCGCCTTGTCGCGGACCTTGCGGTAGTCTTGGCCCTCCATGCCGAGCTTCCACGCCCAGTGGATGAGGCCATTGCTGTCCTCGCCGATCTTGGCGATGGTGCTGGCGCCGGGGACTTCGGTGCCGTCCTTGAGCGGATACTTTTGATGCGCGCGGGTTTTCTCGAGGCGTACGATTTTGCGTCCGTCCTCGGTGAAGCGATCCGGCTCCGCGGGCTTGGCGGCTTTCGCCGCCTTGCCCTTGGTGCTCGGTTTGCGTGTGGTGCGTTTGGCTGGCATGCTATTTGGCTCCTTGGCGGAAATTTTCCTCAATAGCTTTGTCAACTTCGCGCGGATCAAGTGCGATGCGGCGCTTACCAAGCCGGTAAAACGGAATTTGACCGGCATCCATTAGGCCGCGCAGGTGACGCGCGCTAACATTGAGTCGGTCAGCGCATTGCTTGAGAGTTTCCCAATTCGTTACCATTCGATTGACTCCTCTCTGTCGTCCGTTCCGGTCTTGCGGACCTCGGGCTTGGCCTCGGACACGTCGAAGCCGTAGGCGGAGGCGCTGCCGCCGTCGCCCCAGGTGACCAAGTCGAGGACTTGGACCGCTTTCGGCTGCAGCGTGACGCCGGCGCCCAAGGACGCCGTGTACCAGACGTAGGGAAGCACCGCGACTTTGATCTTGGAGCCGCCGCCGATGTTGTCGGTGATGACTTCGCCGGAGGCGTTAAAGAGCTTCGGCTGGCGCGAATACGTCTCGCCGTCCTTGCCTTTGCCCATGGCTTTGACCTTGAGCTTCAACTGGACTAGGCCGTCGTTTTCTTCCCAGGGCGCGGAGTGCATCTTGAGCTTGTCCTTTTTCAGCTCGCGCTTTTTCTCGGCGACGAACTCGGCGAGGAGGTCGTCGATTTGCGCGATGAACGGCGCGGCTTCCTCGGCGGTCAGCTCGAGGTTGACTTTGTACACGCCCACTTCATCGAACTTCGTGTCGGGGCGGTTGAGGTGAGGATACCGGGCGATGCCGGCGGGTGTGGTTAGGGTTTTGGATGGCATGTTATGTGGTTATTTCGCGTTGTTGTGTTTTTGGTTGGGTAAGAAAATCGGATCGGCGAACAATTGTGAGGAAGTCGGCAGCGCGCAGAGTGATGAGCCACTCTTCGCCGTTGCGTTTGTGGGCGACGACCGGGAACAGCTTCTGCTTGGCGTCGCGGATGGCTTGCAGCATCCAGTCGCGGATTTTGACGACCTGGCAGAATTTGACCTCAAAGTGGAAGTCGGGCAGGCACGGGCAGACAACGTCCGGCGAATCCCCAAGTCCGCTGAACTGCTGCCCGCGCCTGATCCCAGAGTCTCCGAAGGCTTCGCGCAATTGGTCGCGCCACATGCGCTCGCCGCGGGCGCCTTTGGCACGGCTATTCATTGATGACCTCCATGACGTTGTGCGGAATCGGGAACAGGTCGCTGGCCTTCTCCTCACCCCACGGCACATCCGGCTCGTCGGTGAAGCGGTCGCTGACGGTGTCGAAGCGGGTATACGGCGGATGCCACTCCAGCGGGATCATGCCGGTGCGGCCGGCGCGGTGTTTGGCCAGCGTCCACTCAGTGGTCTGCGTTTCCTGCGGGTCGGTGCCGCTGTCGTAGTAGCCGGGGCGGTAGAGGAGGCTGACGATGTCGGCGTCGGCCTCGATCTGGCCAGAGTCGCGCAGGTCGGCCATCTTCGGACGGTTGTCACCGCGGGATTCGGCCTGCCGGTTGAGCTGGGCGGCGGCCATTACCGGAATTTTCAACTCCATGGCCATGGCTTTGAGGCCGCGGGAGACGAAGCCGACTTCGTTTTCGCGACTTTGCGCGTTTTTTGCGCTGAGGAGCTGCAGATAGTCCACCAGGATGAGCTTCACGCCGTGCTTTTTGACGGCGCGGCGTGCCCGGGCGCGGACATCCATGATGGAAAGACCGCCTTCGTCGTCGATAAAGAGCGGCTGACCGGCGAGGCGCAGGTGTTCATGCTCCAGACGGCGCATTTCGGGGGCGTCGATGTCGCCGAGCTTCAACCGGGCGCTGTCGAACGAGCAGCGGGCGCAGACGATGCGCTGGATCAGCTCCAGGCGCAGCATTTCGAGGGAGAACAGCAGCACAGGGACGCCGCGGTTGACGAGCTTGTCGGCGATATTGACGAGCAGGGCGCTCTTGCCCATCGCGGGACGGCCGGCGATGAGCATGAATTGACCCTCGCGCAGTCCGCCGGTCCACAGGTCGAAGGTGCGGTAGCCGGTGACGAGGCCGCGGGGCTTGCCTTTGTGCTCGACCGCGCGCTGCAGCTCGGCCAGGGCGTCGGACATCATCGCCGAGGTCGGCGTGATGCTGTCGTTTTTTCCGGCGAGGTCGATGTCGAGGACGCTGGCTCCGGCCACGGCGAGGGCTTCGTCGGCGTCCTGCGTGGTGTCCATCGCGGCGGCCTTCATGCGGTCGGCCGCGGCGATGATTTTGCGGCGGGCAGCGTAGTCGCGGAGGATGCCTAGCTGGTAGTCCACGTTGCGGGTGACGGCTCCGGCCATCATCTCGGTGACGGCTCCGGGGCCGCCGACTTTGACCAGTTCGTTGCGGACCTCGAGGAGGCGGGTGACTTGGATCAAGTCCGGCGTGCCGCCGTCCACAACGATCTCGCTGATGGCGCTGAAGACGGTCTTGTGGTCGGGGCAGAAAAAGTATTCGTCGGTCAGCTCGGGGATCTCGGCGAGCAGGTCGCCGTGGTTCATCAAGGCGCCGAGGATGTAGGCTTCCGTCTTGGGGTCGTGCGGGATGATCATGTTAGGCGTGGCCTCCGAAGTTGTCGTCGTCAGCCGTCACTATGACAATCAAGGCGAGCATCCCGAGGAGCAGGATGAACATGCTGAGTTCGCCGGCGCTCATGGGCGGCTTTCCTCCGGGCGAGATCCGCGCGGCGACGTTCCCAGCGGTCGCAGGCTGCATCGACTAAACGGAATGATTCTTCGAGCCATGGCGTTATGTGATGTTCGGGCGGCGGTGGTGGTTGGTGTTCTGGGTTAGCCATGACGAAGGACTTCTTTCTGTCGTGGCGTGTGTGGACAAAGATGGACAATCATGGACACAAAGTCAATGGGTTTTTTCGAGGAGGGGCCAATTTTTTAGGTGGCGAAAATCGCGGGGTTCGGTGACCTGGGCGCGGCGCCCGCAGATGCCGCAGGTGTCTTCGTGCCAAGTAGCGATGTGTCCGGCGGGCATGCCGCGGCCGTGGGCCTGTCCGCACGGACGGCAGATCCAAGCGGGGT
>CAYQMP010000179.1:0-4530 GCA_964418615.1 uncultured Chthoniobacter sp.
AGCGGCGCCGTCCCCGGCGCCGGTTGTTGTCGAGGAACGGCCGTCGCCGAGGACGGCGACGCTACAGGGGTGCAGCGGCGCGGTGGACCTTGAGTCCACCGACCGCAACGGGTGTTTGGTGCGAGGAATGCTCGCACCAAACAGAGATCGCCTCGGCGATCTCTGGCCCGTTGCGCTCCACCGGCACAAGGCCGGTGGCGACGCTTGATGCTTGGGGCTTTGACTCAAAGCTCCGTGCTCCCAACTCCACGCTTCTCCCATCCTTGCCAGCGCTGCAAAACGTTGTAAGTTTCGGAGTTGCTCACGAGCCCATGGCGCACGGTCGTTCCAGCATTGCCCGCTTGCTTCTAGCCGTTTGCGCGGCGGTCATCCCGCTGTCTCCTGCGGCCTTGCAGGCCATTACGGCCGAGGGGCAGGCCACGACCACCGTGGGTGGGGGAACGTTCGACCTCAATGCCTTCCTCGGGGCGGATCGCTATTACACCAACGGCACGGCGATCACCGGACAAAACACCGTCTCGGTAAACCTCGAGGCCGGGCATGTCTGGAACGGACACGAGGCGCTGCAGCACGTGAACACGTTTTACAACTCGGCCGACACCTTCGGCGGGGGAGCGGTCGCGCCGCTCTACGACCGCCATGCCACCTGGGCGGCCCTGTTCATCGGAGGGCGGGCAACACCGCTCGATCCATCGATCTTGGAAACCGGTCTGGCTCCCGGCACCGACCTGCGCAGCGCGGCAGTAGCCACGGGGTGGTCGGGCAACGCCTATGCACTCAGTTTCGGCCTATCGGCGAATTCTTACCTCACGGCTTACGGCAACTCGTTCGCGGTGGCCGATGTGATCAACTCCAGCTACGGCTACGGCGACGCCGGTGGCACGGCGACTTTCACCATCTATTCGGATGCGATGTCGTTCCAAAACCCGGACACGCTTCAGGTGGTCAGCGCGGGTAACAACGGCCCCGGAGCGAACACGGTGGGGGCCCCGGGTTCGGGCTACAACACGCTGACGGTCGGCGCCCTCGGCTCGGCCAACAACTTCGATACGGTGGCATCGTTCAGCAGCCGCGGGCCGCAGAATTTTGCCTACCTTGATTACGCGGCCGGCGGGGCGACGGTCACGGTGCCCGGTGTGCGGGCCGTGGTCGATATCTCGGCTCCGGGCGAGTCGCTCGTCTCCGCCTTTTACGGGGGGCAAACCGGCGGCAACAACACCAACCTCGTCGGGTCGTCCAATCTCGGCACCAACGCCGACGCCTACTCGTCGGGCATCGCCGGCACCAGCTTTGCCTCGCCCATCGTGGCGGGTGGCGCGGCGCTGGCCTACAGCGCGGCCAAGACCTTGCCGACCCTCTCGACCAATGCGGAAGCCACGCAGAACATGGTGGTGAAATCTTTGCTCCTCACCGGGGCGGACAAAACCAGCGGCTGGTCCAACGGGCAATTCACGACCAATGGCGTGGTCACCACGACGCAGTCGCTCGACTATGCCGTCGGGGCCGGGCGGATGAATCTCGACCGCACCTTTGATCTGCAGGTCAACGGTCAGACCGGGGTGGACGGACTCACGGTCGGCGCGCAGGGGGCGGTTCTGGCCTCCGGTTGGGACTTTGGCGCGGCGCAGCTGGGCTTCGACAATGACTACGTCCTCAGCGACGTCCTGCTCGGCGGTTCGACCTTCACCACCTCGCTCTCGTGGATGCGGGTGAGGGAATATGTGGATGGTTTTGTCGACGACTACGCTCAGGCGGACCTCAACGTCTCGCTCTGGTCGCTGGGCAGCGACAACAGCTTCCAAGCCAAGGTCGCGGAATCGATCAGTCTCTACAATACGGTAGAGCATTTGTCCTTCGCCCTGCCGGAGACCGGCTCCTACGGATTGCGGATCAGCTACGTGGGCAACACTTTCGACAATACGGGTGGCCTGTGGGGCAGTGCCTCGTATCTGCAGGGTTATGGGCTCGCTTGGCAGGGTGAGGTCCGCGAGTCGGTCTACTGGGACCCCACCGGCACGAACAATGTCTGGGATGGGTCGACGCCGGATTTCAATCCTTCGCCCGATGGTGGCGGAACCAACACGGCGACGACTTCGACCAACACGCAGGTCGTTTTTGCCGGCGGGACCAACCCGCCGAGCACCGTGGTGGTGAGCGGAGCACAAGGCGCCTCGGGTCTGGTCATCGAAAGCGGCGCCTTCACCTTCGACGGCACGAACAGTGCGTCCATCACCGTGGGCAGCGAAGGCATCGCCAACAAAGCCAACGTGACCGGTGCGACCACCTTCGGTTCGTCGGTCGGATTGGTTGTCGGGGCATCGCAAGCGTGGAGCAATGCCGCAGCCACCGGATTGACCGCACAGGGTGATGTGACGGGAACCGGCGATCTCGCTCTCCGTGCCGGCGCGTCCGGCGGCATCGTCCTCTCCGGTTCGGTCGATCACACCGGCGCCCTGACCAACAACGGCGCGGGCAGCGGAACAACGACGATTTCCGGCGTCATCGGCACCAATGTCAGCGGAGTGACCCAAAACAGCGCGACGAGTCAACTTATCCTTGCCGGCACCAATACCTACACGGGCAACACCACGGTGGCCGAAGGCGAATTGGTTGTCTCGGGCAACATCGCGGCCAGCGCGCAGACCACGGTCGAGGCCGGCGGCGTCCTGTCCGGCTCCGGCACGGTGGGGGACACCATTATTCTTTCCGGCGGCACGGGCAGTCCGGGGAGTTCGCCGGGGACTATGACGGTGGACGGCAATCTCATCTGGAACGGCGGTGGCAACTACAATTGGCAGATCCACGATGCACTCGGCACGGCGGGTGCGCCACTCGGTTGGGACCTCTATGACGTGACCGGCACGCTCGACCTGACCGCGCTCACGCTGGGGAGTGAGTTCAACATCAATCTCTGGTCGCTTTCCGGCATCAGTCCGGACGCCAGCGGCAACGCGCTCAATTTCAATCCGGGGCAGAACTACACGTGGGTCATCGTCGCCACCGACCTAGGGGTGGTTGGATTCGATGAGAGCTTTTTCAACATCAATGTGGTCCCGACCAACGGGACGGATGGATTCTCCAACGCCCTGCTCGGCGGTGTGTTTGGTTTGCAGGTGACTGGCAACAACCTCGAACTGACCTTCAGTGCCTCGGCCGCCGTGCCGGAGCCGGGCACATGGGCGGCGGCTGCGGTGCTGGTCGCGGCGGTGGTGGCTGTGCGCCTGCGGCGCCGGAAGCACGCCTGAGTTTGGGTAGGGACGCGCGGCTCGCGCGCCCGTCGGAAAGAGAGCGGACGAGCGAGCCGCTCGTCCCTACCTTTTTGCAGCGGTGATGCCGCCTGCCGGGCCATTTTTCTCTGTCCGATCCCGGCTCGGTAATCAACAGAAACTGCTTGACTCCGAGTCACTAGGGATATTCTTTTTACCCATGCTACGCCCCCGAAGCCTCCTCGTCGCCTCAACCCTCCTCGCCTTGGCCTCCCAAGGCTTCACCCAAACCACCGTGCAAGGTGAGCCGTTCGGCTATGTGAAGATCAACATCACGGCCGGCACGGGAAGCACCAAAAAGACCACCTTGGTTTCCATTCCGCTGCTCGAGGAAGCCTCGATCACCGGTAACGCCACCGGGCGTATCACCGGAGTGACTGCCACGACCATTTCGGCGTCCGGGGCGGGTTGGGGTGCAGGCGAACTTTCCGCTGAGGCCACGCCTTATCTCCTCGAGATCACCAGCGGCACGGCCAAAGGGCGCATGTTGCTCATTTCGACCACGGAGGCCAACGCCAACACGGCGGACACCGTGACGATTACCCCGGAGGAAGCCACGCGGGTCGGCGACTTGACCAACCTCGGCATCGTCACGGGTGCCGAGAATGGCGATACCTACCGCATCCGTCCGGTCGATACGCTCAGTTCCTTCTTCGGCACTCCCGAGAGTACCTTGATCCAAGGTGGCACCTCTGCCAGCACGGCCGATACCATCACCATCGTGGTCAATGGCAGTTCCGCCACTTATTACTACAATACCGGCGCGAATCCTCCCCGCTGGTCGCGTGTCTCCCTCGGGAGTCCCGATGACTCGAACGTGCCCATCCCGCCCTACGCCGGCGTGCAATATGCCCGCCTCGGCGACACGCCGCTTGAGTTCATCGTAACCGGCAAGGTGCCTTCGGGTGATCGCGAGGTTTCGATCAAGAATTCCGGTGTGACTTTGCTCGCGCCCTACTGGCCGGTGAACCAAACGCTCTCGGATTTGGCGATCCAGAATATCCCCAACTGGAGCAGCGGCGCCTCGGCAGGGGCAGCCGACACTGTGGTGCTGACCACGTCCACCGGCTCGGTCAACACCTTCTTCCACGATGGATCCAACTGGCGCCGCGTATCCCTTGGCAGCCCGCTGGCCAACACCAACGAAGTTCCGGTCGGAGCATCCATCATGATCAACAAGAAGGGTAGCGCCGGCGGCTACGCCTCCTACGAGCACGCCGCTCCTTACAATCTCCAGTAAACCCCACCAACCAAACCAAGCCTC
>CAYQMP010000180.1:0-4525 GCA_964418615.1 uncultured Chthoniobacter sp.
TCATCGGCATCGCCCACTCCCCAGAGGCTGGTGCCGGCAAAAGTCGCGCCTTTGCCCGCGGTGATGCCCGCACCGGCGATGGGGAAATAATTCACCCCGCCGTCATCGACCGGGAAGATATTGTCCACCGCGCGCGAGACGAAGCCCTGCCAGAGGCTGCCCGCGAGGTAGATCTGGTAGTCGGGCTTGTCGGACCCGGTCCAGAGCGGCATGTCTTGGTTCTTCTTCCACATGTCCTTGGTCGCACCGGCGGAGGGGTCGGTATCGAGCGCGATCCATTGAAGAATGCCATCATTCGATCCGATGCGCCCGCTCCCCGCCCCGCCGGCATTGGCACCGTCGACAACATCGGTCACGTCGACGTATTGCCAAGCGAGATAAAGATGCGTGTCGTCCCACGCGGCCCACATGTGGGTGAGATTGAGCGGCGCCTCGTGCATCGTCCAATTGCTCCCGAGGCTGCGCGGATCGTCGTTGGCCATGCCGAGAGCAATGAGTTTGTCGTCGGTCCATTCATTGCCGGTGTTTGCGCCATCGATGACGATGCCACCGTTGGCCACGGCTTCGCCGAGGCTGGGATTGGTCGAATACGGCTTGTCCGGACCGAAGTCCCGGGTTTGTCCGACAACGATTTCCACCGAGGCAACATCGGACTCGTTGCCGGAAGCATCGACGGCGAAGTAGCGCAGGGTGCCATTGGCCGTGAAGTCGAGGGCCAGCGCGTAGATCGGACTGGCGGTGGTGGGCACGGTGCCGTCGAGCGTGTAGTGAATGACCGGGGCCGGATCGGCGTTGTCCGTCGCGCTGAGCGCGACCTGCAGCGAGTCGGCGCTCGTCGTGGTGTTGGCGGGACTGTGGCTGGCCACCGGGGACTCGAAATCGGTCTGGCCGGGACGCGCGACATTGACCACGTAATCAGCACCGCCATTGTTGGCCCAAGTGCTGTTGCCTTCCTGGTCGACCAGTTCGATGGCGAACTTGAGGCGGCTGTTGTCGGCAAACTCGTGCGGAATTTCCGCCGACCACAAGTCGGCCCCTTCCTCCGGGCTGACGCTCATCGGCGCAGGCGTCCAAGTGAGGCCGCCGTCGACGGAATAAACGAGGTTGGCCGCAACGGCGCCGCCCGGCGGGACGGTGCGGATGCTGACGGAGGCTTGGCCGCCGGCGTAGACCTGCTGGGTGGTGCCACCGGTGGCTTTGATGCGGTAGAACATGCGCGGGGCATTGTTCGCCTCGCCCGGACCCATCACCTGCCAGATATCGACGGCAGGATCGGCCACCGGAATGGACGGGTATTTTGCCCAGTTGCCGAGTTCGTCGGTGCGCTGGATCTCGTATTGGTTGGACGGATTGCGTCCGTCGCTTTCGATGGCGAGCGAGTTGTCCTCGCCGAAAACAAGGTCCACCTTGGCCGGAGGTGTCGCCGGCGTGCGCCCGACCGTGGTCACTTCCTCGAAGCCGGTCAGGCTGGAAGGGTTGCCATTGACGGTGACCGAGTAGTTGGCGCCGAGGTTGTTATCCCAATGATCCGTGCCTGTTGTATCGGTGAGCTTGACCGCGTAGACGACAGTGCGGCCCGCCGGGAAAGTGCCGAGGTTGCAGTTCCAGAAGTCGTTATTGTCCTGCGCGCTCCGGAAGCTCAGCGGCTTGCTCTGCCATGTGGTGCCGTCGTCCGTGCTGTAGATCACCTCGCCGCCGATACCCGCGCCCTGCGGCCAGGATTCGATGTTGACCCAAAGATCGGAGGTCGGCTCGATCTCGCCGTCCAATGGCCAATGATTCACCCGTCCAAACCAGCCGATCGCCACGGTTCCGAACTGGATGTTGCGGCTGTAGTCATCGCCGTTGTTGTTGTCCCACCGGGCGACACCATTGGTATCGACGACCTGCACGGCGAACTTGAGAGCGGTGCCGCCGGGAAACTTGCCGAGGTTGGCATTGAGCAGGTCGTTGTTTCCGACCACGCGGGACTTGGCCAGCGGCGTTTCCTCCCACGTCGTTCCGTTGTTCGTCGTGTAGATCACTTTGCCTCCCGCCGCGACGTCTTTGGGATAAGCCTCGACGTCGATCCACAAGTCGTCGGTCGCGGTGATGGCATTGGTTTCCGTTCCGGCCGGGAAAGTGACCGTGTTGCCGACCCACTGGATGAGCGATTGGCCAAACTTGGTCGCGTCGAAAGTCCACGCGGCGCCGCCCGTGCGGTCGACGACAGGAATCGCGGCGGAATCGCGGAAAGCCACGGCAAGCGTGGCGGTGATGCCGGCATACGGGCGCTTGTAGGTCCACGTGCCGTTCGCGCCGGGGCTCATATCGACGAATTCCTCGGCACCGTCGTCGATGGTCAACCCAACCTGCACCGGCGCGGTCGCGGTCTTGAGAGGCCCGTCGTTCGGCGTGTAAGTGATGGTCACGTCGGTGGCGTCGGACGTGGCGCGGGCCTCGGACGGCTTGGAGAGCGAGCCGGCGACAAAGATCTTCGTGTCCTTGCCGGCGAGCGGGAATGTGATGCGACCGCCGTTGACGGTAACTTTTTCCGTCGGGTTGAGGACGTTGGTGAACTCGGTGCCGTTGGGCTTGGCGACCTGCGGATTGATCGAGGTGACGCCGTTGTCGGAGGTGTTCAGTGCGACGAGCGCTTCCTGATCCTGCAAGACGCGGGTGAAAGCATAAGCGCCGGCGGAACCGCTCTGCCAACGCTCGGTGAATGATCCGCGGGTGAGGGCCGGATAATTTTTGCGGGCGGCGTTGAGCTTTGCGATGTGTTGGTAAAGCGGAGCATCGGTGGCGGCGAGCTTGTTGCCCTGCGCCGGGCCGGGCTGGAAGCCGCGGTCGAACATGGTTTCGCGCTGCCAATCGGCATCATCATATTGCAGGCCTTCGTAGAGCTGTCCGGCATCCTGCCCGTTCCAGTGGTTGCCTTGGTTGAAGGCGTGCTCCGTGCCGTAGTAGAGGCAGGGCACGGGCGACGCGAGGTAGAGGAAGGAAAGCGCGGGGCGCAACTTCCAGACGTCGTTGCCGGTGTCGCCGGAGTTCTGAATGCTGATGCGGTTGACGTCGTGGTTGTCGATGAAGGTGACGAGACGATTCTCGCCCTCGCCGTATTGTGTTTTGGCGTTGAGCGCCTGGGTGAGTTGCCCGGTTCCGGCACCATCGACGAAAACACTCTTGATCGTCTGGCTCATGGGGAAGAAGAGCGCGGAATTGAACGAGTAGCCCGGATCCTTGCAGTAGCTGGCCAGGGCGTTGTTGTCGTAGACGAAGAGCTCGCCGAAGAGGATGAAGTCGTTCTTGCCTTTGGTCGCGGCGTGCTTGCGGATGTCGTCGGCCCACTTTTTCACCCAGTTGTATTCCACGTGCTTGATGGCATCGACGCGGAAGCCGTCGCAATCGGTGGCATCGATGAGGTTTTTGAAGGCCTCGGTGATCCAGTAAGTGACGTGGCCGGTCTCGGTGGCCAGGTCGTCGGTGCCGCGGAACTGGCCGAGCAGCGTTTCGGGGAAGGCGTCCCAATTGTTGATCGTGCCGTTGCGGTGGAACGAGGTGAGTTCGTTGAAAGGATACGGGTGCTTGCGGTTGTTGTCCCACCAGCCGAACGAGTCGTTGCCGTTGGGCCAGTATTGTTTGTCCTGCTCGCGATTGTTCCCCCAGAGACCGTTGAGGTCGGCCGTATGGTTGATGACCACGTCGAGAATGACGTAGATGCCGCGGTCGTGGCAGGCGTCGACCAAATCTTTGAGCTCCTGGAAGGTCCCCTGCGCGGGGTCGACGTTGAAAAAATCGGTCGGGTGATATTGGTGGTAAGGAGTGTAACGGCCGTCGCGCCCTTGGGCGTTCATCTGCACGCCGGAAATCCACACGGCGTTCACGCCCATGCCGGTGAGATAATCGAGGTTGTCTTTGAGCCCTTTCCAGTCGCCGCCGTGGTGGAAGTTGCGGTTGTGCGGGAAGGAGCGGCCGCTGTTGTTGACGAACCACGAAGAGCGGTTGATGCCCATCGCGCTCGTTGTGTTGTTGGCCTCATCACCGTCGGCAAAGCGGTCGGTGAAAAGCTGGTAGATGTTCACGTCGCGCCAGTCCTGCGGCGACGGGAAGTATTGGTGACCCTGCGAGCGGGGCTGAAGCCCGTAGGTCGGATCCAAGTAGAGCGACGGATCTTGCGGCAGGGCGCGAAGGCCGGGCGCCATGACGAAAAGGAGGACGAGTGCGAGGAACTGCCGTGACAAAAGCACGGCACGACGGAGGGAAGCGCAGGTGAGCATGTGGGAGGAATCCGGACGATGGACCAACCCATGCGCCGCGAAAGTGCGGAAAGTAAGCACCGTTCATGGCTCATGTAAAGCGATCGGGAACAAAAAAACGCATTCCCCGTTGCGCAGGAAATGCTTCCCCAGTATAGATTTGGATGGTTTCCAGAAACGGCGCGCTCGTCTAGAGGCCTAGGACACAGCCCTCTCAAGGCTGGTACACGGGTTCGAATCCCGTGCGCGCTGCCAACTTTTTCCATGTCGGCTCAAGCCGCCAATAT
>CAYQMP010000181.1:0-4515 GCA_964418615.1 uncultured Chthoniobacter sp.
GGAAAGCTGTGCGCGCCACACTGTCATAAGGACCAGCGTGGCGGGCAACGAGTAGAGCAAGCCGCGCTGGGTGACCAGCATGGTGAGGAAGAGGTTTTTCCATTGTGTTCCCGACTGCATGATGTCCGCGGTGCCGGTTTGTACGATGGCCCACGCCCCGAATCCGCCGGCAAAAAGAAATGCGGCCAAGGCGAAGCCGCGGCCCCAGCGCCAGAGGGCGGCGGCGGCTGCGGTGGCGCCGAGCAGTCCGGTCCAGCGCAACCCTTCGTAAACCGGAACCCCCACGACGCGGAGCACCGCGTTCCACAGGTCCATGCCGGGGTGGTAGGCGAAGGCTGCGCCGGCGAGGAAGGGATTGTCCGGCCAGAACGTCCCGCCATTGGCCCAGCGGACGATGAGGTTGAGGTGGAGGGCCATGTCGCCGAGGTTGTGCGGCGAGAGGATCTTCAGTTCGTTGCCCTGCTCGTAGATGACCCAGAGAAAAGCGCGGAAGGCGGCGATGGCAAAAACGACGAACAGGACCGTGTCGGCCCAGGTGATTTTTTGCCGCGGAGCGGTGGCGCGGCGTGCGGTCATCAGTCCCGCCGCGGCTCCGAGCGCGAGGGCGATCCAGGCGCCGCGCAAGTCGAGACGTCCGGCCAGTGTGGCCAGGCCCGCCGCGGCAATCGTGGTCACCGCGGTGAAGACCAGCCCCCCGCAAAGGACGCGCCAGCCGGTCATGGTTCGCCCCTCCGCGGCGGGCGTTGGCGCGGCAGCTTGTCGATCGCTTCGGCCAGTTCGGGTGCGAGGAAGACGATGCAATCATCGACCCCGGAGCGCACCGGGAAGCGCAATTCCTCGTAGCCTTCGCCGAGTCGGACGCGGAGGGCGTCCGCCTTTTCCGCTTCGATGACGTGGAATTGGGCGTTGGGCAATTCCTCGGGCACCTTGCCGCCGTGGTATCCGATGTTGGGGAATCCGCCGAGGACCCACGGCAACGGGTAATAGCTCTCGAGATAAACGGCGCCGGCCGTCTGCGCGCGGCGCGGATCGGCGTCGGCCAACTCGAGCAGCGGGCCGGTGAATTTGTCCATCGCGCGGTAGGTCTGCACGTAGACGTAGGGTTCGTTGTCGGCCTCGAAGCGGAAAAAATTCAGGCGGATGGCTTGGGCGAGCGAGGCCGCCAACACGAGGCCGGCAAGAATTTCGGCCCAGCGTCGTCGCGCGGCCGTCACCGCGGCACCAAAGAAGATGAACCACGGCCACATGATCGCGGCGATGCACCACGGCGTCTTGTAGGGCACGAGCGAGTAGGCAAGGAGCACGCCGCCGCCGAAAATGGCGAGCAAACGCGGGACCGCCGGTCCCGGCCACGCGTAGCGCACCGACCAGACCAAGCCGATCAGCGCGGGCCATTCGTAGCGGGCGAGCAGGGCGAGCCAGTAATAGTTGACGAAGGGGAGCAGATCGTAGGCCTCCTTTTCGTGGCCATTGCCGGCCGCGCCGGTTTTGGTCCAGGCGAACAAAGCTTCGAAAGGTCCGAGCAAGCCCGCCGGATGGAGAAAATGTCCCGAGTAGAAAAAGATGAGCAGAAACCCGGACACCGCGCCGGCGGTCCGGGCGTCCCTCTTGCTCCATCCGCGTTCCTTGGCACGCTGCAGCGGTGGCTGCACCGGCGAGACCTTGCCCCACAGCGCGAAAACGATTCCGGCCAAGGCGAGGGAGCCGGCATGGACGACATACGTTTCCTTGTTGAGGATCATACCGGTCAGGCCGAGCACGGCGGCCCACAAGCCGGCGCGGTCGCGTTCCTGCCACAAGGCGAGAACGCCCCACGTGAAGAGCATGGTGAAGAGGACGAACCACGATTCGTGGATCGAATAGCGTCCGTAGAAAAGCCCGGCCGGCGAGACGGCGAAGGCCAATGCCGCCCAGCGCATGGCGGGACGCCCGAACCAGCGGGCGAAGAGGAAAATGACCGGCACGGCCAGCACGCTGGCCAGCACCGCCGGCAGGCGCAGCGCCCAGAGGTTGCGCCCGAGCAATTCCTGCGAGAGAAAGACGGTGTAGAAATGCCAGGGTCCGTGGAAATTATCGGGGGTGTAGCGGAATGTTCCCGTTTCGCGCATCTGGTCGGCGAACCAACCGTTGACCCCCTCGTCGAAGTGCGGCCCGCGCAGATCGAGCAGGGAAAGACGCAGAACGGCGGCCACGGCCATGATGAGGATGAGATCCCACGGCCATCGGCGGATATTTTCCGGCAAGCGCAGCATGAAGGGCGGATTTTATGGCAGAAATAGCGCGCCGTGACGTGTCAATTGTCATCCCGGCCTACGCCGAGGAGCAGCGCATCGGGCGTGCCGTGACCGAACTGCGCAGTCTCGCCGGCGAATTTCCGCGCCTCCGTGAGGTGCTCATTGTGGTCGAACCCTCCGGTGACCGCACGACCGAGATCGCCCGTGCCGCCGCGGACGGTGATCCGCTGGTCGTCGTGCTGGAGAATCCGGACCATCGCGGCAAAGGCTTCTCTGTGCGCACCGGTATGCTGCGGGCCGGGGGAGAAATCGTCTTTTTCATGGATGCCGACCTCAGTGTCCCACTGGCCCATGTGGCGCCTTTCGTCGCGCATCTCGACGCACATCCGGAAACCGCCGTGGTCATCGGCAACCGGCGTCACCCGGGCAGCGTGATCACCCGCCGCCAGCATCCGCTGCGCGAGCGGGCCGGACGTCTCTTCAACCACGCGGTGCGCTCGCTCGGCTTGAGTGCGAGCAAGGACACGCAGTGCGGATTTAAGGCCTTCCGCCGCGACGCCGCGCAGAAAATCTTCACCCGCGCGCAGATCGACGGCTTTGCCTTCGACACCGAGATCCTCCTGCTTGCGCGCAAGCTCGGATTTCGGGTCGACGAGCTTCCCGTCGAATGGATCAACGACGAGCACACCAAGTTCCGTCCGCTGCGCGACGGCTGGCGGAGCTTCCGTGATTTGCTGCGGATCCGGCGGTCGCTGCGGAAAATGTAGCGGCGACGTCCCCGTCGCCGGCTGTTGGGCTGATTCGCCGCCGGGAGCGTCGGCGCGACAGCTTCAGGCCGTTGCCGCGTGCTCGGCCGACTGCACGCGCAGGGTGAGCAGCGCGGCGAGCAGGAAACAACCGCCGCCGCCGACCACGACCCAGAGCGAGTCGATCTGGGGGAAGTGCAGGAGGATTTCGCCGAGGCCGAGGGCGACGGTGATTTGCGGGAGGACGATGAAGAAGTTGAAGACGCCCATGTAGAAACCCATTTTGTCCGCCGGCAGGCAGTTGGAGAGCATGGCGTAGGGCATGGAGAGGATGGAGGCCCAGGCGATACCGACGCCGACCATGGATAGAAGCAGGATTTCTTTTTGCGTGATGGCGGCCACGGAAATGAGGCCGGCGGCCCCGAGCAGGAGGCAGAAGATGTGGATGGCCTTGGCGGAAAATTTCCGCGCCAGCGCGAGGAGGATGAACGAGAAGACGAAGCAGACGCCGTTGTAGACCGAGAAGCTGACGCCGGTCCATTGTCCGGCTTGGGCAACGAGATCGGCGTATTGCGGGGTGTCCTTCACCGCGCCGAAAACATGCCGTGCGATGGCCGGGGAAAAGTAGATCCACATGCAGAAAAGTCCCATCCAGGTGAAGAATTGCACCCATGCCAATTGCCGCATGGTGGCCGGCATGGTCTTGAGTCCGATGATGAATTCGCGGAGGAAGCCGCCCACCCCGGTGTGCTCGGCTTTCATCCGCTCGAACGCCGCCATGTCTTCCGGCGGGTATTCGCCGGTCGTGATGATGGTCCAAAGCACGGCGAGGATGAACGCGGCCGCGCCGGTGTAGAACGCGATGTGCACGGCGGGCGGGATTTTGCCCTCGGGGGCGGTGCCGGCCACGTCGAACCAATTGGTCAGGATGAAGGGCAGGGCGGACGAGAGCACGGCGCCGAGTCCGATGAACAGGCTCTGCACCGCGAAGCCCTGCTTGCGCTGCTCCTCGGGGAGTTTGTCGGCCACGAAGGCACGGAAGGGTTCCATGCTGACATTGACCGACGCATCGAGGATCCAGAGCAGACCGGCCGCCATCCAGATCGTGCTCGAGTTCGGCATGAAGACGAGGGCGATGGAGGCGAGGATCGCGCCGATGAGGAAAAACGGGCGTCGTCGTCCGAGCCGGTTCCATGTCCGGTCGCTCATGTAGCCGATGATCGGTTGGACGAGCAGGCCGGTGACCGGCGCGGCCAGCCAGAGGAGCGGGAGTTCCGATTCTTCGGCCCCGAGCATTTGGTAAATGGCCGACATGTTGGCCATCTGCAGTCCCCAGCCGAATTGGATCCCGAGGAATCCGAAGGACATGTTCCAGATCTGCCAGAAAGAGAGGTGGGGCTTGTGCATGGGGGAGTGGGAAAACGAAGGGGTTAAACAAAAACCGCCTCGGCGGCAAGGGTGGTGCGCGGTGAGGGGATCGAACCCCCGACCAACTCGGTGTAAACGAGCCGCTCTACCGCTGAGCTAACCGCGCG
>CAYQMP010000182.1:0-4209 GCA_964418615.1 uncultured Chthoniobacter sp.
CGGGGGCGACTTTGCCGCGGCGCGCGCCCTTTTCGCCGAAGTCATGGTCGATGGCGATGCGGCCATGGCGGAAATGCTGCGCCGATGCCGGGCCTACGAGGCCAATCCGCCCGGCCCCGGGTGGGAAGCGGTGGTCGATCTGCAAAGCAAATAGGAAAGCAGCCAGCTTTTGATTGGCAGTCGTCCGGGCTGGCGCTATGGTCCGCGCACTATGAGTCAGCACAGAAGTCTCCGCGGCCAGGGCGCGATCAAAGCGAAGCGCAACGTCTTGAAGCGTTTCGAGCGCGTCGAAGTGCTCAAAAAGCGCGGGCAATTCAAAGAAGGCCAGAGCGTCATCGGCCTCAAGAAAACCAAACCGGACGAGTAATCGTCGCGGCGGGTTGCCCGAAGGCAACCGGAGCCGTTCCATGCGCCTGAATCGTTACCTCGCCCTCTGCGGGCTGGGCTCGCGCCGTGCCTGTGAGGAAATCATCCTCGGGGGATCGGTCCGCATCAACGGACGCGCCGTGCGCGAACTGGCTACCATGGTCGGCCCCGATGACACGGTGGTGGCACGCGGACGCGTGGTGCGTCCCGAGTCCGCGCGCTACCTCATCTTGAACAAGCCGCCGGGGTTCCTCAGTTCGCGTGCATCGCAGGGCGGGAAGCCGACGATCTACGATATGCTCCCGCGCGACGCGGCGACCTTGCCGCATGTCGGTCGGCTCGATGCGGAGAGCGAGGGGCTCTTGCTCTTGAGCAATGACGGCGCGCTGGCCCAGGCGCTGACCCATCCTTCGCGGCACGTGGAAAAGGAGTATGACGTGGTCCTCGACCGCACCTTTGACGCGAAATTCATCCCGAAGTTGCTCAAAGGCATCTACCTCGAAGAGGGCCGGGCCAAAGCGGCCCACGTGCACATCGAAGGGGCGAACAAAGTGCGCGTTGTTCTCACGCAGGGCATCAACCGCCAGGTCCGCCGCATGTTCGCCGCGCTGGGTTACAAGGTGAAGCGCCTCACGCGCACGCGGCTGGGCCCGCTCAAGCTCGGACGTCTCCCGCGTGGCTCGTGGAAGGAGTTGTCGGCGCGCGAGGTTGATTCCCTGCGCCAGACCGTGACTCAGCGGGGGGATCGCGCCACCCCGGCGCGATAAGGACCGGCGCGATCGCGATGCACCTTTATTCTGGCTAGTGCGGCCCTTATCGGGGATAGAACTCCGCCATGCGCAAGTGCATCACCTCGGTCCCCGACGGTCCTTCGGCCATCGGTCCTTACTCCCTCGCGGTCGCCGCGGAGGGGAAATTTCTCTTTCTCTCGGGCATGGTCCCGATGGATCCGGCCACGGGCAAAATGAGTGACGGGTCCGTCGCGGAGCAGACCCGCATCGTCCTGACCAATCTGCGCAAAGTCGTCGAGGGTTCCGGCGGGAGATTGTCCGACGTAGTCAGCGTGCGCGTCTTCCTCGCCCAGCTGACCGAGAAAAATTTCGCCGAGATGAACGGCGTCTACAAAGAGTTTTTCACCGGCGATTACCCGGCGCGAACCACCGTGGGGGCGCAGCTCCTCAACATGCAGGTGGAGATCGAATGTGTCGTGCGGCTCGATGGCTGACGCGTGACGCGGGCGGGTCCGCGGTCTAACCTTTCTTATGCTTGCCCGCCGATCGAAGCGCGCCATCTTGGCGTTGGCCGGCCTGAGTCTCTTGGTTGCGGTGGCTCTGGCCGCCATCGGTCGCTATTTCGAATCGGTCGAACAGCAGCGGCGCCTGCAGGATGAGAAGGCCTCGCTCAAAGAGCGCGAGGACTTCGTTTTCACGGTTGAACCGCGCACGGTGGAACGCGAACGCCGCTATTCCGCGGCGGTGGACCCGTGGTTGGTTGCCGATGTGCCCGCGGAAGTGGCCGGACGCGTCGCCGAGGTCAAGGTGGAGCCGGGGTCTCTGGCCAAAACGGGAGACCCGCTGGTCCTGCTCGACGACGAAATCGCCGCCAGCGACTACCGCCGGGCGGAGGTCAAGCTGGCCGAATTGCAGCGCCTCCTCGCGGAAGCGGAAACGCTCGGCCGCAGCAAAGTCATTTCCCGCACCCAGATCGAGGCCATCCGGGCCGAGACGCGGCAGGCCGATGCGGAAGAAGACGCGACGAAGGCGCGCCTCGACGACCACACCATCCGCGCGCCCTTCGACGGTTCCGTTGTCGAGCGCCTCGTCCAAGTGGGCGAGGCGGTCAATGTCAACCAACCCGTGGTCCGCATGGTCGACACGAGCCGCCTGCGCGTCGTCTTTTATGTCAATGAGCGGGACGTGGCCTCGTTCCCGGCCGGCACGGAAATCCAACTGCGCCTGCCCGCCGCCCCGGGCCAAGTCTTTGCCATCCCGGTGGTCCACGTGGCCCGGGCGTCGGACCAAGAAACACGTCTTTTCCGCGTCGAGGGTGAATTGCCCAACGCCGACCTCGCACTGCGCGGCGGCCTCACCGGCGAGGTGACAGCCAAGGTCGGCTTTTACCGGAACCAGCTGTTCGTTCCCACGGCCTGCGTTCGCTTGGAGGGGGCGGGGGCCTACGTTTTGCGGGTCGGGACGGGGGAGGGTGGACCGGAGAGTGTGCGCATCCGGGTCGGCGAGGAGTTGGATGGATTCTACCCGGTGCTCGAGGGTTTGTCGGCCGGCGACCGTTTGCTGGTGCGGTAGCGGGATTGACGCCTCCCGCCTGGCGTGGCAGATAAAGGGCCTCTTCTTCGCGCGATTAGCTCAGTGGTAGAGCGCTTGCTTCACACGCAAGATGTCGCAGGTTCGAACCCTGCATCGCGCACGTCTTGACACTGGCAGCCGCCGTCAGTAATTTCTTCACAACCTTTTCTGACGAAAAGTGGGTTTCGGCCCACTTTTTTTTATCCTCAAAATAGACACGACCATGAGCAACGAGCTGCTGACCATGTTGGAATATCTGGAGCGCGAACGCGGCATTTCGCGCGAGACCCTGCTGCAAGCCATGCAGGAAGCCATCATCAAGGCCGCCGGCAAAGGATTCGGCGGTTTCACCCGCGAGTTGCGCGTCGAGATCAGCCCGAAGACCGGCAAGATCCGCGGGGTGGCCAACGTTTTGGTGGTCGAAAAAGTGACCAACCCGCAGGAGGAAATGCTTCTCGCGCGGGCCAAAACGATCAGGCCCGACATCCAACCCGGCGACACCCTCGAGGTGGAAGTCGAGCCCGCCGCTTTCGGCCGCATCGCCGCCGGCGTGGCCCGCAACGCCATCATGTCCAGCATCCGTCGCGTCGAAAAAGAGCGGATCTACGAGGAATTCAAGGATCGGGCCGGGGACATCGTCAGCGGCACTGTCCGCCGCTTCGTCAAAAGCGACGTCATTTTCGACCTCGGCAAATTCGAGGCCGTCATGCCTTCCCGCGAGCGCGTCGTCACCGAGGACTACAGCGTGGGCGACCGCTTGCGCGCCTATGTCGTCGCGGTGGAGAACGGGAAAGACGGTCCGCAAATCATCCTCTCCCGCAGCCACCCGAACTTTGTCCGCAAACTCTTCCAGCTGGAGGTGAGCGAAATCGCCGACGGCACGGTGCAACTCAAAGGCATCGCCCGCGAAGCCGGTGTCCGCACCAAAGTCGCGGTGGCCAGCGCCGACAGCAAGGTCGACCCGGTCGGCGCCTGCGTCGGCATGCGCGGCGCGCGCGTGAAGAACATCGTCCGCGAACTCAACAACGAGAAGGTCGACATCATCAAGTGGAGCGATGATCCCAAGGAATTCGTGGTCGAGGCCCTCAAGCCGGCCAAAATCAAGAGCATCGAAATCAACGAGGGCGAGAAGCGGGTCAAAGTCACGGTCGACGAAGACCAGCTTTCCATCGCCATCGGCAAGAAGGGCCAAAATGCCCGCCTGACCGCCAAGCTGACCGGTTGGGAAGTGGACATCGAGAAGGACGCCTCCAAGGAGCAGGCCTTCGAAAGTCAGGTGTCCAGTGCGACCGAAGCCTTCAAGACGCAACTCGGACTCGATGAAGAAACCGCGGCCAAGCTCGTGCAGAACGGTATTCCGAGTCCCCAAGATCTCGTCGCGGGCGGAGTCGAGGCCGCCGACCTTGTCGGCATGCTCGGTATCGATGAAGCCAGGGCCGCCGAGATCGTCGAGCGGGCCCGCGGCTTGGAAGCCAAAAAGTCCGAACCGGCGCCATCCGAAGAGCCGGCCGCAGTGCCTGCCGCCGAATAGTTTTCCGAC
>CAYQMP010000182.1:4219-4459 GCA_964418615.1 uncultured Chthoniobacter sp.
AACAACCCACCCCACCACCCACCCAACACACCCGCCGCCCCGCCCCGCCGCCGCCGAATAGTTTTCCGACCTGTCACGCATGCCCGCAAAAGCACCAGCGACTAAGAGGCCCGCGGCCAAAAAACCCGCAGCCAAGTCTGCATCTGCCGCGGCCAGGCCCGCCAAGTCTGCAGGCGAGGCGAAGCCGGCCAAGGCCACGCCCGCGCCCAAAGCGCGGGTCGAGGTGGTTTCTCTCATCGA
>CAYQMP010000183.1:0-4457 GCA_964418615.1 uncultured Chthoniobacter sp.
GAAAGAGAGCGGACGAGCGAGCCGCTCGTCCCTACCTTAGGGTGCAAGAACGACTTGGGACTCGGTATCATGCAAACGAGTGAGTGTTTTCCCTCCAGCCGGAAAGCGGCCTTGGAACGGCTCGAGGAGTTCGTGCGGGCTGGAGTTGCCGGCTACGCTCGCACGCGCAACTTCGTGAAGGCCGGACACGGCAATGTCTCCCGCCTCTCCGCCGCGGTGCGGCACCGTTTGATTTCCGAAGAAGAAGTGGTCGATGCCGTGCTGGCCGTCCATCGATTCCCCGCCGTGGAAAAATTTGTTCAAGAAGTCGTCTGGCGGACCTACTGGAAGGGATGGCTGGAGCTGCATCCTGGAGTGTGGACGGATTACCTCCGTCTTGCGGCAAGCGCAGCGCCCGAGGTTCCGGCCGATGCCACCATGGGTGCCTTCACCGAAGAACTTCGATCGACTGGCTACATGCACAATCACGCCCGCATGTGGTGGGCGGCGTGGTGGTGTCACCAGCACGGGTTGCCGTGGGCGGCTGGTGCAAAGTTCTTTTACGACCATCTGCTCGATGCCGATGCGGCAAGCAACACGTTGGGTTGGCGCTGGGTGGCCGGACTGCAGACGCCGGGCAAAACCTACCTCGCGCGCCGCGACAACCTCGCCAAGTATTGGGAGGATCACGGGTCTCTCGAAGGGATCGATGAAGGTGTCCGTGCACGGATTCCGGACGAGACGGCCGATCGTTCACTTGTCGCGTTGCCGGAGTATGCGGAGGCGCCTGTGCTCGAAGGGAAAGTCGCTCTGCTCGGCCACGCCGATGATCTTTCGGTAGAATTCACGCCGCTGGGCGCAGTGCATCCGACCGCTGTTGCTCTGGTCGAGTCGTTTTTGGAAGGCGACAGCGAGACGAAGCGTGCTTGGCGGCGGCAGGCAATGGACGATGCGGTATCTCGTTGGGCTACGCACTACGGGACGAACGTCTCGCGTTTGCCGGGTTGGGACGCGGTCACGGCATGGGCCACTTCGAGCGGTTGCGAAACGCTCGTGCTCATGGCGCCATTCGTCGGCCCCGACGCCGATGGGTGGCGACCTGTCCGGCAAAAGCTGTTGGATATCGGGATCAAGGTCGTTGAATGCCGCCGGGCTTGGGATCAGCGTCTCTTTCCTGCGGCCCGCTCGGGATTTTTCCCGTTTTGGCACAAGGCGCGAAAAGTCGTCGCCCAGCGGCATCTTTGAGTGGTCATGCCTGCGGCTCCATCTTCGTCATCACATCGATCCCGCGGCAGTCGGTTGCGGCGCACTGCCATGGTCCGCACAACGCGTCAGGAGTTGGAGATCTGGAAATCCGATTCGGCGGTCGAATTCCGTGTCGCCGGGGCAGTGCACGCATTTTATCATCGGCGGCGGTTCCTCACCGGATTGGTCTGGGACATGTTGGCGGCGTCGGCGCTGCTTGGAACGCGGGAAAAACCGCGCTCGGTCTTGATGCTTGGTCTGGCCGGCGGAACAAGCTTGCGCACGCTGCGTCACTTGTTGCCCGCGTGCCGCTTCACCGCAATCGATATCGACGGCGAGATCGTTCATTTGGCTCGCA
This sequence comes from uncultured Chthoniobacter sp., assembly GCA_964418615.1. Taxonomy (GTDB): domain Bacteria; phylum Verrucomicrobiota; class Verrucomicrobiia; order Chthoniobacterales; family JACTMZ01; genus JACTMZ01. The sequence goes on from CAYQMP010000183.1 coordinate 1,583, forward strand.
GGCACATGGCTCTCGATCAAACCGGCGTCGAGGTGGTCATCGCGGATGCCTACGCATGGCTGCGGAAGAATCGCCGCACCTTCGACGTCGTTATCGACGACGTCTACTTGGCCGGACGCACCGATGTGTTCCGTCCGCATGACATGGACCGGCCATTGTTGGAAAACCTGCGCCGCTGCGTGGCGCCGGGTGGCGTGCTTGCCGTGAATCTTGTCACGGGACCGGGACATCGTGCAACGCAGTCGGCCATCCGTCGTATCTTGTGCCACTCTTTTCCCGAAGTGCGCACCGTCAGATCACCCGCGGCCATGAATGAAGTGCTCGTTGCCGGGCAGAGTGTGGGGACGGTCCGCCGGTTGCGGCAGTGGTCGACGTTGTTTCCGGAGCCCAGCGACCGAGCCTACTGGCGGAAGATGTCGGTGCGGCGCATTGGGGCCAGAGAAGTCAGGAGGACAAGCAACCGATAGTTGTAGATCGACGCGGGATCAGGGGGAACGGGCGTCTCGCCCGTTTTCCAAGAGACAACACGGGCGGGACGCCCGTTCCCCTGTCCAAACCACAAGGCGGCTGCACGAGCGGGGCCTCCATAGCTCGAGTTAGTCGGGAACATATGCAGAATTCGCAGCTTCGTTCGCCTCGCTGTTCGTGGCAGCGGTAAAGGTTTGTTTCCCGCTCCGCACCGGGCATGATCTCGCCCGCCCAACTGCGCTCTCTACTTTTTCGCCCCATGCAACGTTCCGTCGCCCTGTTCTTTCCCTTGGTTGCCCTGTATCTGGCCGGCTGCTCCGTGGTCGGGGTCAAAGTGGAGCGGCAATCTCCCGCTTCGGTGCGGCGTGATGTTTTGCAGACGGCAAGAGCGAATGGTCAGGCGCCGGCTGCGGTCGTCTTGGCCGCAGCGCAGGACAAGAAGCTCACCGATGCGGCGAGGGCGGCAGTCCTGCTCAAGGCAGCTGAGTTGTCGGTATCGGCCCGACCCGGAACACCCGACCACGCGGTGAATGTTGCGGCGACGCGTTCCATGCTGGCCTTGATGAAGGCGCGGGGGTTTGCCCCGTTGCCCCTGAACGACGGTCGCACCTTGACCGTGTCTGACGATACTCGACGCACCATCGATCCGCGCACGGCTGATTCACTTGTCCCCGCGGATGGCCTTCGCATTTCACGGCTTCGCATGCGCACGGTGCAAGCGGGAGCGGGTTTGCCCTGCGTGGCGCGCTTTGCACCGAAGTCCGTCGCGCTGCAGAGTGAGCCCGGAGTGCCGCCGCTGGGCGGTATCTGCGAGCCTGTCACCGCGCTGGTGCTGCCGTTCGGACGCAATCCGCAACTGGCCTTTTACCGCACGCGGGTCGATGACGGAGCGGATGCGGCCGGTTACCGCGGGAAGCTGGCAGCGGATTTCTCCGCGCCGCTGGCTTACCTGCTCTCACGCGGACAAAACCGCAATTTGGATATCCGTGCCTTGCTTCGTCCGGACAGATTCTACAATCACACGGGTCTGTATCAGTTCGAGCGCTATGACCCGAAGAAGATCCCGGTCGTCTTTGTCCACGGACTGATGTCGCGTCCGGAGACATGGGTGCCGGCGGTGAACGAGTTGATGGCGGACAAAACGATCCGCGAACGCTACCAGTTCTGGTTTTTCCTTTATCCCACGGGCTTGCCGGTGTGGGGCACGGCCGCCGAGCTGCGGGCGGAATTGGATCGCTACCGGAAAACGATGGACCCGACACGGAGCAACCGGAACTTCGATCGCATGGTGCTCGTCGGGCACAGCATGGGCGGGCTTATTTCCAGCCTGCAAATCCGCACGGGCGGCAAGGCGCTGTGGAAGCAATTCCTGGAGACACCGCCGGACCAACTGTCGATCTCGACTGAGCTGAAGGAACGCATCATCAAGGTGGTGCAATTCCAGCCGAGACCGGAGGTGTCGCGCGTTGTGTTTTTCGCCACGCCGCATCGCGGGAGCGATTTGGCGGTCAACCCGGTGTCCGATTTCTTTTCGCGGCTGATCAAACTTCCTTTCACTTTCCTCGAGCCCGATCTCTACGCATTGCAGTCCGCCTTGCGGGAGGAATACCGGGACATGTTCGTTGCGCCAGCCAACAGCATCGTCTTCCTGCGGGCCAACTCACCGCTGCTCAAAGCCATCCTCGCGCTCCCCATGCGTCCGGGTGTGCCGTATCACTCGGTGATCGGCGACCGTGGCCGCGGCGATACGCCGGATAGCTCGGATGGCGTGGTGCCCTATTGGAGTTCGCACATGGAAGGCGCGAAATCGGAGAAGATCGTTCCTTCAGGTCACGGTGCGCATGAGAATCCGGAGGGCATCGCCGAGCTGGGACGGATTTTGCGGCTGCATTTGTAGAGAAGCGTGGAGCAGGGGGCGGGGAGCTTGGAGCCTGAGGTCGGATACCAGATGCCAGAGGTCGGAGACTTTGCCTTTGGCAGGGGGCACGGGCGTCTCGCCCGTGTTGTCTTTCAGAAAACGGGCGAGACGCCCGTTCCCCCTGGTTGGACCAAGGTCCAAAAAGCAAGGGGACGTTGGTATCAGCGGTCGGTAGGAATTCTTGCTCTGCTTTGAGGTAGGGACGAGCGGCCCGCTCGTCCGTTCTAAATCCAACGGACACGCGGGCCGCGTGTCCCTACCTCCGGAATTTGGTTCGATAGTCCGAGGTCAGCGATCGGCGGTCGGTGGGCTGTCGGACCAGATCCGCTGCCACATGGCGGCGAGGTCGCGGGAGCGGAGGGTGGCGGGCAGGCGCTGGGGGCCGACGGGATGCCAGTGGGGATTTCCTCTCTTGGCCACGGCGTGGCGGAAGACGTAGTTCGGGTGTTGTCCCATGCGCAGGTCGGAGAGGATGAGGGTGTCGCCGTC
>CAYQMP010000184.1:0-4428 GCA_964418615.1 uncultured Chthoniobacter sp.
GCTCGCGTGTCCGTTGGGAAGAGAGCGGACGAGCGAGCCGCTCGTCCCTACCTTAAGAAGCAAAGTCCGAAACCTGTTGGGAACCGGTATCAGGCGTGATCAAGGAGACGTCGGTGTTACTCGGGCGGAAGGTCCTCATCGGAACGACTTTCGTCCAACGCCACGGTGTCCCCGACCGCGGGCATGCCGCTGACGATGGCCACGGCCAGATAAGGCGGGCGGTTCTCCGGAGTGACCGCCAGATCGGCTGTCACCTGTCGGTCGCGAAAGGCCAAAAGGCGCGCGTCGGGTTCGAGCCTCGGGGGCAAGCTAGTCTCGACCAGCGCGAAGCGGTGCGCCCCATCGACCATGACCACGCGTCCGATCCAAGTCGGCAACGTGGCCTCCGGAGCGTCGGGTGGCTTTTTGAAAAACAGACCACAAGCAGGGAGCAAAACAGCCGCAATGATGGCGAGTGCGCGGAGAAACATGACCCGGCTCACACTCCGGCCCGCTCGAGGAGCGAGGCGAGAACTTTTTCCGCCTCGAAATATTCGCGGGCGATTTCCGCGGCGGCGCGGGCGTGCCGCGGATAGTCGGCCCGGATCGCTTCCGCAGCGGCAACGACATCGTCCATCGTGCGAAAGGAAAGCAGTCCCTCGTTCCCGCCGTAGAAATCGGTGAAGCCTGTTTCCTGGGTGATGACCGGGCGACCGGCGGCGAGGTAGCAGGCGGAACGGTCGCTGAACCATCCGGTGTGCAGGCGTGTGTATTGGTCCTTGGCCACGGTGAACTCGCCCTTGGAGGAGCGGATGTAGTCGCGGTAGCGATCCCAATCGATGCTCAGGGCGTGGGGATCGGAAAGCCGCCAGCCGTTCTCCTCGAAGCGCTGCTTCTCGCCGGCGTCTTTGATGTCCGTGGCCAGCTCGAAGGTTTCGCCGCAGCACCGCGGCGCCTCGACGAATTTGAGGAACTCGAGCGACTTGCTCCAAAGATAATGGTCGCCGCGCCAGTCGATGTCCTTCTTGCCGCTCGTCGACCAGTTGCAGATCGAAGTGTAAAGGGCTTCACCGGCGGGCGGTGCGCCGGTGTTCCACAAATCGGTCACCACCGGTTGACGCGTGGGCAGCCACTCCAGCCCGTGGAGAGGCACGGGAAATTTCTCGGTGCCGACCAATTCGCCGAACGTGAAAAGCGCCGCGTGCCGCGCGAGGTAATCGCGCACCGCCTTGTCTCCGAGGTCGATCTTGATCTGTTCCACCCCGGGATCGCTCTCCACGTAGATGAGGCGCTTCACGGCGAGCAGATCGTTGTTCAGATCGTGGCTGCCGCAGACGTTGAGGGCCGCATCGCACTCGCGGTAAAGGGCGCGCAAGCGCTCGAGACTCAGCCCCGCAGTCTTCGGCTCGTCACCGTAGCGCGCGCAGAAACACCAGCGGTCGGCAAAGCCGTATTCCGCGGCGAGCTTCTGCAGCGTGCGCGCCGCGTAGGAAAAATCCTCCGTGATGGTGTAAGCCTCCGGGTCGTAGGGGTAACGAAGCCCGTCCTCCACATACCAGACCTCGTGTCCGAGCCGCTGCAGGCCGACGATGTAGTGGATATGCTGCCAGACCACTCCGGCGATGGGACAGCCGCCCATGAATCCGAGGACGATGATTTTGCGACGGTTCATGATTCGTAGTGTCCCGCGGCGAACATCTTGGCGTAAGCGCCACCTCGGGCCAGCAAGTCCGCACCGGTCCCCTCCTCCACGATGCGGCCGTGTTCGAGGACAACGATGCGGTCGAAACGGTGCGCGGTGTTGAGGCGGTGGGTGACCATGACGGTGGTGCGGCCGCGCATCAGCTCGCCGATCGTCTTCATCACCGCTTCCTCCGTGGTGGCATCGAGCGCCGAGGTCGGTTCGTCGAGCAGGAGGATGGGCGCGTCCATGAGGAAGGCGCGCGCAATGCCGATGCGTTGGCGTTGGCCGACACTCAAGTGGCCGCCGCGCTCGCCAACCTGGCTGGAGAAGCCGTCGGTCATGCGCATGATGAAGTCGTAAGCCTGCGCGCGCCGCGCCGCTTCGATGATCTCCTCCTCGGTGGCGCCGGGCCGTCCGTAGGCGATGTTTTCGCGCACCGTGGTCGAGAAAAGCAACGTGTCCTGCAGCACCATGCTGATGTTGGAGCGGAGGGATTTTTTCTTCAACCCGCGGACGTTTTGCCCGTCCACGCTGACCTCGCCGCGGGTCGGGTCGTAGAAGCGCGGGACAAGGCTGAGCAGGGTGCTCTTGCCCGCGCCGGTGCCGCCCACGATGGCGATGCTCTCGCCGGGTTCGACCGCGAGGGTGACCCCGTGGAGAATTTGCCGGGCGTCGTCGTAGCCGAAATCGACATTCGCCAAGCGGACCGCGCCGCGCACGTCGCGGATCTCCTTCGCGTCGGGGGCGTCGCGCACGTCGTCCTCGCGGTCGAGGATATCGAAGCAGCGTTTGGCCCCTGCCGCGGCGCCTTCCATGGCCCACGCGGTGTAGGTCAGCTGCTCGAGCGGCGCATAAAGCATGAGAAGATACGAGGCGAAGACGAGCAGGTCTCCGAGGGTCAGCTTGCCTTCGAGAACATGCAAAGAACCGACGTAATAAAGCACGGCCGTTCCCGCCGCCATGAGCGTGCCGACGATGAGCGCACTGGTCACATTGGTGAAAGTCAGGCGCAGGTTGGCCCGCAAGCTCTCGTCGGCCCGGTCGCGGAACTGGCCGACTTCGCGGTCCTCCTGGCCGAAGGCATGGACCATGCGCACCGAAGCAAGTCCCTCCTGCACCGTGGCGAGCAGGGCGCTCTCGCGTTCGCGGATCGTCGTGTTCTGGTCGCGGATTTTTTTGGCGAAGAAATGGATCGTCCAAACGATGAGCGGAAGCACGGCCAGGGAGACAAGGGTCAGCTTGGCATCGAGCGTCATCATGATCGCGAAGGTCGAGACAAGCATGACGCCCGAGGAAAAAATGTTGGTGAACCCGCGGTTGTAGATCGTCTGGATCGACTGGGTGTCATAAGCGACGCGGAAACTCGAGTCGCTCGAACGTCGCGTGTCGTGGAACTTGAGCGAGAGCCGCTGGAGATGCGCATACAGCTCGGTGCGGATGCGCAGAAGGGCCTTCAGTCCGACATTGATCAGCAGGTAGCTCGACCACAGGTTGACCAGCCCGGCCAGCAGGGTGATGACGACCAACGCCAGACAGAGGATGAGGATAAGCGTCGGCGGGGTGGCATGGCCGAACCATTCAGCCAACTGCGCCTTGGACTCCGGCGAACCCGGCGGAAGCACGCCGTCCACGATGTATTTGAAAGGCCACGGCTTGAGCAGATTGAAAGCCGTGACGGCCAGGCCCAAAGCGAGGGCAAGTAGCGTCTCGCCGAGGAACGGACGGTAGTAAGCCAACGTGCGGCGGTAAATCGACATACCAAGCGGCATGATGCCCGGCCGGAGGCCGATGGCAAAATCTTCCGCGCTACGGGTTGGCCACCCGGACCTTGTCGGGCCGCGCGTAGACCGCGATTTCCCCGAAGAACTCCCCGACCGGGACGTAGTTGGCGTCAATGTAGGCCTGCAACGGCGCCGCCCAGTTGCGGAAGCGGGAGAGCTCTGTCCTGTTGATCGCACGGTTGTTCACCACGATAACCGCCGGTTGCCGCTCCCCGATCCGCTCCGCTTCCATGGCGAAAAACTTCGGCGACACGGTGGCGTTGTCGACATAGAGACTCCACTGGTAGGTCGGCCGGTCGCACATCACATTGACGATGGGAACGTAAGGGTAGGTTATAACAAAGTCCCCGGGGGCGGAATGGGCCAAGACCGTGTCCCGCAGCCCCTCCCAGTCAGCCAATTCCTTGCCCTCGACCCGCGACCACACGCCGTTCAAGGCGCTGAAACGGGCATCCATGCCGCGGCCGCCGCTGATGCTGCCGGAGGCCCCGCGGCCGAAGAGGGCGTTGAACGACACGATGGTCTGGAGCACCGACAGGCCGACGATCAACCAAGCCCATCCGCGAAGCAGGCGCCGTCCGCACGTCGCCGTGAAGATGGCCCATGAAGAGCATGCGGTCGCTGCCCAGAATGGAACCATGAATTCGTTGAGGTGCGTGGTGTCGGGGCGGAAGAAAAAATATTGGGGGAACAGCGCCAAGGAACACCCGGTGGTGGTGAGGACGACAAGCGACAACTCTTTGAGCCGGGCGTCGCTGCGCACCAAGGCAGCGCCCAGCATGATCAATCCGCTAAGCGCGAGAAGCGGCGCGAGGAGGACGGGAAACCACATGCCTGCGGCATGGAAATAGATCCGTCCGCCATCGAAAACGCGGGAGCCATTTTTCGTCCTGCCCGACGGGCGGGCCAAAGTCGAGTCGCTGCACCCCGACACGGGGCGGACCGTAACGCTATTTATCCTGACAGCCCGCGACGGGCACAACC
>CAYQMP010000185.1:0-4420 GCA_964418615.1 uncultured Chthoniobacter sp.
TCCCTCACCGCCCATGGTCCCCGGCGCCGTCCGGCGCGTGATCAAAGGCGGGTCTTTCCTTTGTCACCCGGATTACTGCGAGAGCTACCGCCCGTCCGCACGCCGCGGGACCGAACCCGACACCGGGAGCAGCCACGTCGGATTTCGCTGCGCGATGGATGCGCCGGGGAGCTGAAACCGAAAGCGGACGCGTGAGCTGCTCGTCACTGCTTCGGCGGTGGATTCCCGCCGCCTAATTCCCCGCGGCGCGCGTCTGCAACCGTCTCGCTCTCTGCCCTTGCCCGGGCAGCTGGTGACCTTGGGCTTCGAGTCTTTCGGCCATGGCGGCGGCGATCATGCGCGCGGTGCGGCGCTGGTCGGCGGTGACTCCGGTTTTGGCCAGGGACATCACGGCACGGATGCCGCCACCGATCGGCGTGGGGACGGTCAGCATGCCCGGTTCGGCGTTGGAACCGCCGGTTGTTTCAATCTGCGCAATCGTCTTTTTCCGGCCACGCGCATCGACCAGAGAAACGACGGTGCGCGTTTCCATCTTTGTTCCCCCAGCCCCCAGTCCGATCACGCTGCGCAACAAGCGGCTGCCTTGGTTGAGACGCAAGACGCGCCCTTCCACGACCCATGCCCCCTTTTCCGGACGCACTCCTTCCTTCAACGGCTCGGCGGGTGCAATCCAGTTGCTGATCCTTTCGCACAATTCCTTGGTGAAATTGTCCGCCGTCATCCGGCGGAATTCCTCCAATTCCTCGCCCGAGCGGTCCACGGCAAGGACGTCGGCCGGCATCTCATAGTTCATCACGTAGATGCGTTCGGGCACGGCGAGCCGCTCCTGCGTCCACGCGTCTTCTTTCACGCTGACCGAAGCGCAACCGCCAAGCAAAAGCCCGCACGCCAAAAGCGAAACGGCCGAACCCGAGCGGCGCGCGTTGGCGTTCATGACGCCATCTGTAGTCGGGGGCAGAGGCAACAGGAACCTTTATCTTGGCGCCGACGAGACCGCGGAGGACGGAGACCGCGGCCGAAGTGCACCACCGTCGGCCGGCCGCAGGTGGTAGAGACGGACGCCGAGAGGCTCGGCTTGGCAGTCGATCGTGCCGACATAACACAGATCGAATCCGCCGCCCGATTCGAGCGCAGCCAAGTCGGCAAACCTCCCGGTGGCGTGGATCCTGCCGGGATACACGCGGCGGGTCCAATCGGCCAGACGGACATCGTTCGCTCCGCTTTCCGTGGCATGGAGGACGAAAGTGCAGGACGCTTTCGCTGATTCCGACTGCAGGACCTGCCGCAGCTCCATCGCGGCCTGCGCCGCGGCAGTCATGCTCGGCCAGCCGAAAAGATAAGGGCCGCCATTGCCATTCGGGTCGCCGCAACGCGCCGCATGATTTTCCCACACCGAACGCAAATCCGGTGTGCCCGGCGGGCGCTCTCTCGTGCCATTGACCGGACACACGCACAGGACCGCGCTGATCCGGTTGTCCGGCAAAGTCGCTTTCCCGCCAACTTCCGGTTCGGAACGCAGGACCAAAGGACAAAGCCCGAGGTCGCGCCAAAGCGCCGGAGGATTCGCCGTTGCCACCGAGAGGAGAGGAACATCCCATGATGCGGCCCGTGCCGTGGCGCGCGCCGTGGCGACACGCCGTGCCAGATCGTCGGCGCCTTCATTTCCCCCGGCCACGAAATCGAGGAGGGAAGCCCGTTCCACCGCTTTGCGGAGGCCCTGACGTGGCGAACTCTCCGGAAGCACGGCACAGGTTTCCACTCCCAGCGTGGCGGCCCGCTCGAGGAACTCCGCCTCTTCGCCCGAGGCCGCGGCAGACCATGCGCAGACCACATGATTGTCCTGCAACCATCGCGCCAACCGGGCCTGTTCGCCTTCAGCCAGTTTTTTATCCGTGCCATGGAAAACCGCGACCGTCGCCGGACCGAAGCAATCCTCGTAGGCGTGCGCCTTTCCCTCCAGCGCCTCGGCCAAGCGCCGCGCCTCCCGCCGCACGGCGGCAAGGTCGGAACGTCTCAGCTGTCCAGCCCGGTCGGCCAACTGGAAAGCCTCCCGGGCCCTCTCCGTCTCACCGCGAATCATCCGCACCATGGCAACGGTCGCCACCGCCCAAAGCCGATCTTCTTCCGGCGCCAACTCGAGCACCGCACCGGCCATCTTCCGGGCCCGCGGCAGGTCGCCGGTCAAAGCCGAAAGCACCGCCGCATTGATGCCGCAGTAGGCATTCCGCCCGATGGCGAATCCCTTGGTATAAAATTCGAGCGCCTTGAGTTGGTGGCTTTCTGCGTCAACTCCGTTCTTCGTCCGATCGGCCAGGTCCTTGTGCAGACGCCCCATCAGACCGAGCGTTTCGGCATCCTCCGGAGCGACGACCACCGAATCCTGCAAAACTTCCATCGCCTCCTCGATCGATCCGCTGCGGGCCAGAGCGAGGGCCATTTGCTGACGCAGAGGCGTGGCCTCGCGCGGATCGGAGACCAGACTGAGCTGACGCAGTGCCCCCTGCGCCACGGACAACGCCAGCATGTGCTCGCCGCGACCATTGGCCTCGCGGGCGATCTGCGCCGCGACACGGGGATTCTTCTGCGCGGCCGGCCATTGGGCCCGCCAAGCGCTTGTCGCATCCGATGAATCCTTCGCCTCCTCCATCCCGGCGCGCGACTATGCCTCAACAAATTGCGCACGGCCAGCCCGCGTATTTTGCGTGGCATGGGAGAACGGACAAACCATCATCGCCTTGCTCCTATGCCCTCGCTGTTCCGCTTTCGGGCCTTCATCAGCTATTGCCACCAAGACCGCAAAAGCGCGGCACGCTTGCAGGCCGCGCTGGAAAATTTCCGTCTGCCGAAGAACGCCGTGGCGGCCGGACTGCCGGATCGCGTGCGTCCGATTTTTCGCGACCGCGAAGTGCTGGGCAGCAGTCATGACCTGAGCAAGGCGATCACCGATGCCTTGGACGATAGCGAATACCTCGTCGTCGTCTGCTCGCCACGGGCGGCCGCCTCGCATTGGGTTGCGGCCGAAGTCCGGCATTTCATGGCTAAGCGCGGGGTCGAGAAGGTCCTGTGCTTCGTCGTTGAAGGCACCCCCAACGCGGCAGACCCCGGGCAGGAATCCCTGCCGGAACCGCTGCGCAGCGCCCACACCGGGCGCGAGGTTCTCGCCGCCGATGCCCGTGCGCAGGCCGACGGCTGGCAGGATGCCGTGCTCAAAATATTGTCCGGACTCACCGCTATTCCGTTCGCCGATCTGGCCCGCCGTGATCGGCTGCGCGTCCGCCGCCGCGCTTTGGCTTGGACCATTTCCGGACTGCTTCTCGCCACCGTCTTCGGCGCGCTGGCCGTCTACTCGGCGCGCAATGCCGATGCCGCCCGTAAATCGGCCAAAAGCGCCGAACTCATTGCCGGCTATCTGGAGAAGGTGCTCTCGCAATTCCGCCCCCGCGGGGAGGACAATGTGGCCCGCGCCGCACTCCTTCCCTTCATCGATGCCAGCGCGGCGCCCGGGCGCCTGCAGCAGTTGGAAGACGATCCTCTTGCCTTGCTCCGCGTGCGTCAGGTTCTCGGTCGCGCCTATCTCGAACTCAACGCGGCGGACCGTGCGCTCCCGCTGCTCGAAGCCAATGCCGACCTGGCTTCGGATTTTCTCGGACCGGACCATCCGCGCACCAGCAGCGCACTCGCTGCGCTGGGCAATACTTACAACGCTCTCGGAGACCACCGGCGCGGCGCGGATATCCACCAGCGGCTCCTTGATCGGGCCATCCGCCTCCACGGCGAGAAAAGCGAAGATGCTTTGGAAGCCATGACCAACTTGGCGATGTCATTGGGAGGAGCCGGACGCAGGGAGGAGGCGAACACACTGCGCGCCCGAGTCTACGAGCTGGGGCGGGATATTTTCGCTCCCGACCACCTCAGCTTCCAAACCGCCCGCCGCAACTATGCCGTGATCCTTTGGCGGCAGGGCGACTTGGATCAAGCCATCGCCGTCGGCGAGGAACTGCGCCGCGACCAAATGCAGACGCCGGGCCCCGGTGCTCTGGCCACACTGGAGACCGAAGGCCTTCTCGGTGAACTCCACGAAGTGAATGGGAACCTCGCGCAGGCGGCCGAGCGCTTGGCCAGCGCTGCGGATGGCTTGGCGCGGATCCACGGAGCCGACAACGCCCGGTCCCTCGCCTGCGCCTTCCGGCTGGCGCACGTCCTCGCCCGACTCGGCCGCAGCGAAGAAGCCAAAGCAGCCAGCGAGCGCTACTTTGGCAATCCGCCCGACGAGCGCAAACTCGGCATCATCGACAAAACTCCCGCCGACTTGCCGCGATAATGCGCCGGAGCGGCAAACATGCCCGGCATCGCCTGGTCGCGTTTGCGGGGAATGGATGACACGATGGCCGTGGTGCCGCGCATGATGAAGTCGCGGCGA
>CAYQMP010000186.1:0-4418 GCA_964418615.1 uncultured Chthoniobacter sp.
AGGATTGACCCGCAACATGCAGGCGTAATTGTCATCGAGGCCGGGCGGAACAACGAGGAGGTCTTTCGCCGGCCAGTTCCCCTGCGCGCGCCACGCCTCGCTGCCGACGAGCACGCGCCGCCCGACCAAATCCTCCCCGACTTCCGGCCCGACGGCGGTCACCTCCCCGAGGCCCTCGTTGCCGGGCGTGTCGGGGAGCGGACGCGCTTCCCCGTATTTTCCTTCCAGCATGTTCAGGTCGGCCGGATTGACCGGGGCGCAAATCATGCGCAACCGCACCTCGCCGGGGCCGGGAGGCGGCAGAGTGATTTCCTCGCAAGTCACGACGTCGGAAGGCGCTCCCGTCAGGGCGTAGCGCGCAGCACGGACATTTTCCATGGATCCGATCATGGCACCCGGATGCCGCACCATCCAGCTTCGCACGCTTGCCCGCGGACGCAGCCCGCCGCACACTCCGCGCCATGCTCGTCTCCTACGACCCGCCCTTCATGTTCGTGCACATCGACAAAGCGGCGGGGTCGAACATCCAGGACGCTCTGCGGCCCTTCATGAAAGTGACCGGTCGCAGCAAATTGCGTCGGCTTCCCGGCCTGCTCGGTTCGTTCAACCGTGCCGCCGGTCTTTACCGGCAGTTGGAGTTTTCCGAGCACGCCTCGGCGGAGACGGTGCGCCGCTGCCTGCCGCCGCCAGTCTACGCGAACCTCTTCAAGTTCGCCTTCGTGCGCAACCCTTGGGACCGGCTGGTTTCGCGACACGCCTACCTCCTGCGCAAGACCGAGCATGCCCGCAGCCGCGAGGTCAACGAACTGGGCGGGTTCGACGCCTATCTCCGTTGGGAACTGGACCACGCGGGCAAAAAAGGCGGTATGCGCCACCAAGCCGACTACGTTCTCGGGCCGGACGGTCGCCTCATCGTCGACTTCATCGGCTACTTCGAGCGTCTGGAGGAAGACTTTGCCGAAGTCGCCCGACGAATCGGCATCCCCGCCTCCTTGCCGCCGCCCAAATCGCACGCCCCGCGGAAGGATTACCGGTCATTTTACACCGACGAGACGAAAGAGATGGTGGCAAGGGCCTACGCGCGCGACATCGAGCTTTTCGGCTACACCTTCGACGGCATCGGAACCGGGCTCAATCGGAGCTTGCCTTCCGCTGTAGCCTAGGGGATTCTGCACGGCCGCTGCGATCGGCCCCGACAGGGACCGCCGAGACCGGAGCGGAAACCGAAACCGGAACCGAGGTATCCATAAATCAATTCCCGCGCCGCACGCGCGGGCCCACGTTATGACGCAAGTCCAAGAACTGATCGCCAACGCGACCAAACAATTCAAAGAAGGCAGCATTGTCAAAGGCCGCATTCTGGAAGTCCGCCCCCGAGAATTTCTCGTCGACATCGGCTACAAATCCGAAGGCACCATCCCCGCCACCGAATTCGACGATCCCTCCGAAGTCGCCGTCGGCGACGAAGTGGAAGTCCTTCTCGTCCGCCTGGAAAATGACGAGGGCATGGTGGTCCTTTCCAAAGAGAAAGCCGCCTACCGCCAAAATTGGGACAAAATCAGCGGCGTCTTCGAAAAAGAAGGCATCATCAAGGGCCGCGTCAAAGCCGTGGTCAAAGGCGGCCTGCTGGTCAACATCGGTGTCGAGGCCTTCCTGCCCTCCTCGCAGATCGACATCATTCCGCCGAAGGACCTCAACCAGTTCGTCGGCAACACCTACGACTTCAAGATCGTCAAACTCAACGACGACCGCCGCAATGTCGTCCTCAGCCGCCGCGAACTCATCGAGCAGGAACGCAGCGAGAAGCGCCAGGAATTCATGGCCAACACCGAGGTCGGCTCGATGGTCACCGGCACGGTGAAGAATCTCACCGACTTCGGCGCCTTCATCGACTTGGGCGGCATGGACGGACTGCTCCACATCACCGACATGACCTGGGGTCGCCTCACCCACCCGAGCGAACTCCTCAAAGTCGGCCAGGAAATCCAGCTCCAAGTCCTCGAGATCAACAAGGACAAGGAACGCGTTTCCCTCGGTCTCAAGCAGACCACGGACAATCCGTGGGACAAAATCGAAGAACGCTTCCCGACCGGCACCAAGGTCAAAGGCAAAATCACCAACTTGGTCCCCTACGGTGCGTTCGTGGAAATCGAACCCGGCGTCGAGGGCCTCATCCACGTTTCCGAGCTTTCCTGGACCAAGCGCATCACGCGGCCGTCCGACGTGCTCACCGCCGATCAGGAAGTCGAGGCCGTCGTGCTCGGGGTCAACAAGGAAGAGCAGAAAATCTCTCTCGGCGTCCGCCAACTCGAACCCAACCCGTGGGACGAGATCGAGCAGCGCTACATCATCGGCAAACAGGTCAAGGGCAAGGTCCGCAACATGACCGCCTACGGCGCCTTCGTCGAATTGGAGGAAGGCATCGACGGCATGGTCCACGTATCCGACCTCAGCTGGACCCGCAAAATCAACCATCCGAGCGAAATCCTCAAAAAAGGCGACGAGATCGAAGCCGTAGTCATCGACATCGACAAGGCCAACCAGCGCATCGCCCTCGGCGTCAAGCAACTCGACGAGGATCCGTGGAAGGAAATCGACCGCCTCTACAAGATCGGCGATTTGGTCAAAGGCAAAGTCACCAAGCTGGCCAACTTCGGCGCCTTCGTCTCGCTCGAACACGACATCGACGGCCTCGTCCACATCTCGCAACTCAGCGAGGACCACGTGGCCAAGGTCAAGGACGTGATCAAAGTCGGCGACGAAGTCGAAGCACGCGTCATCAAGGTCGACAAAGTGGAGCGCCGCATCGGCCTTTCCATCAAGGCGGCCAACTACAGCGAAGAAGCGCTCCGCAAGGAGTCCGAAGCGATGGAAAGCACCATGCGCTCGAGCGAGCAGATGGTCGGACTGGCCAAGGCCTTCGAAGCAGCCGAGCTCGAGGAATACCGCCCGGGCGAAGGCAAAAAGAAATAACACTCACTACGCGGACGGCGTTGACAAACGGCGCCGTCCGCGCATTTTTTCACACCATGCAAATCACCGCCTATCTCAAGACCTCCTGCGGCTGGAGCAACGGCGTCCGCGCCATCCTGGCCAAATACGACCTTCCCTACGAGGAGAAGGACATCCTCAAGAATCCGGAGTTCCGCGCCGAAATGGAGCAGCGCAGCGGACAGCGTTTGTCGCCCTGCGTGGTGGTCGACGGCCACATGCTTCCCGACATCAGCGGCGAGGAACTGGAGAATTGGCTCGTCGCCAACGACCGCATCCAGCGCAGCGACGCCCCGGTCGAGGTCCCGATCAACTCGTCCTGCCAGAACAAAAAGCAGCACGTGGCCTGACCCGGCCCCTCAGCCGCGAATGATTTTCGACTTTGTCGGCTGAGGTAGGGACGAGCGGCTCGCTCGTCCGCTTCCTTTCAAACGGACACGCGAGCCGCGTGTCCCTACCCTCCGATCCTTGTCGGGTTCGGCATTATTCCCCCAATCCCCGCGCCTCGGCCGCAACGCCTTCGTCGTCGCCGCTGAAGCAAATCCGCATCGGCGCGCAGCACACCTCGCAGTCGTAGTCCCATTCGCAGGGCACTTCCGAAATATCCGGCGCCGGCACTTCGAAGGTTTCGTGGCAGGTCGGGCAGACCACCTCGGCGAACCCGGTCATGGCCGTGCGCCGAAAAGCGTTTCGTAGAACAACGGATAAACATCGGTGTTGTCGAACGACCCGCTGACTTTATCCGCATTCAGCCCCGCAGCACGGGCGACAATGCCGCCGCTCGTATCCATGCCGGTGGCCCAGACCACGACGAATTCATGCCGCCGCCCCTCGCGATCAGGCGCGCTGAGGAAAGGCGCGGCCACTCCGCCGTCCGGCGTGCGTTCCGCACCGTCGATCAACGCGCCATTGTTGTCCCGGCCATTCTCCAGCAGGGGCTTTTCGTAATCCGCCCCGCGCAGACCAAGGACATCCGGTCCGCCCGCCTCGCTGTCGGCGCAGGTCAGCAGTAACGTGTCGGGGTTCTTTTCGATGTAATCGAGGACCACACCCAACCCCTCGTCCGCACGGCGCAGGGCCTCCATCGTTCCGACCGCGTTGTTGCAGTTGCCGAAGTTGTCCGTCCCCTCCTCCTCGACCACGAGAAGAAACTGGCGATCGCCGAGGAAGCGCAGCGCGGCTGAAGTCATCTCGGCCACGGTCGGCGCCTCGCCTTTGTAGGGCGTCAGACCCTTGGCCTGCAGAACCTCCTCGGGCTCGTCGTTGAAGGTGTCGTCTTCCGAAAACACACCGAGAACCTTTCCCGCGTTGTCCGGCAAGGCGAACAGTTCCTCCCGGGTGAAGACGACGCTGTAACCGTCGGCGCGGGCTTCCTCGATCAGGTTGCGCCCGTCTTTGCGCCGGCCGGTCCCGTGGACGCCGCGCTG
>CAYQMP010000187.1:0-4417 GCA_964418615.1 uncultured Chthoniobacter sp.
TCATCGACCGCGCGCCGGGCGAGGGGCACGAGAATCTCCTCGGCGGAGGGGGATTCGGCGAGGAGCAGGGCGGGCCGGTGAATGATGGCTCTGGCAAAAGCCGCGACGGCCTGGCGCTCCGGAGTCAGGTCGCTGACGGTTCGCTCTGCTTCGTCTTCCAGATTGCAGAAGCGCAGGGCGGCGAGGGTATGCTCGGCCTGCTCGCGTTCGCTTGTTCCGCCGGCCTTGAGCACCGGAAAGGCAATGTTCTCCAACACGCTGAGCGAGGGAAGCAGGGCGCAGGCGGGAAAAAGGAAGCCGAATTGCCGCAGGCGCAGTGTGTCCCGCTCGCCGGGCGGCAGCGCGGTGGCGTTTGTTTCGCCCAGCCAGACCTCGCCCGCATCGGGTTGCTCGAGCAGGCCAAGCAGGTGGAGGAGCAGATTTTTGCCGCAGCCTTCCCATCCGCAGATGGCGTGGAAATGCCCGGCGGCGAATTCCGCGCTGACCCCGCGAACATGCGACGCACCTTCGCGCCAGAGCGGGCGCATGCATTGCAGGTCGCGGCAATGGAGCAGGGGGGCATTCATTGCACGAGAAGGCAATATGCCCGCGGTGCGCGGAAAATGCAGGAAGAATCTGTTGCGCGGTGCGCGGCGCCTCGGCACCCTGCTTGCCCATGACGGTGGCCAACCAAATCACGCTGGTGCGCATTTTGCTCATCCCGGTGTTCGTCGTGTTCGCGGTCTATTACGCGGACAGCGTGCGCGATGGTGCGGCGCAGGATTGGCTGCGTTGGGCGGCGGTGGCGGCGTTCGTCATTGCCGCGGCGAGTGACGGGCTCGACGGCTGGATCGCGCGGCGCTTCAACCAGCGCAGCGCCCTCGGCGTGGTCCTCGATCCCATCGCGGACAAAGGCCTGCTCCTCACCGCGATCATCACGCTGAGTCTTTACCCTTGGCCGGTGAGCCTGCCGCTTTGGTTCCCGGTGCTGGTCATCGCCCGCGACGTCGTGATTCTCGTCGGCTGCGGACTGCTCAAGTTTTTCACCGGTGATGTCGAAGTGCGTCCGAGCATGCTCGGAAAAATCGCCACGGCATTGCAAATGGCCGCCGTGGCTTGGGTCCTGCTGCAAATCCCCGAGCAGCAATGGATCGTCTGGGGCGCGGGTCTGTTCACGTTGTTGAGCGGACTCGGCTACATGTGGCGCGGCATGAATGCGATGGGTGGCGCGGCCAAAGCGGAATGAAAAAGGCCGTCCTTGTCGGTCGCCCGAATGTCGGGAAGTCCGCGCTTTTCAACCGGCTGGCCGGGCGGCGCATCTCCATCGTGCATGACCAACCCGGCGTGACCCGCGACCGCATCGAGGCGGTCTGCCAACTCGGCGCCGCGCCGTTCGGCATCGTTGATACCGGCGGTATCGGTGCCTCGCCGGACCCGGATTTCGCCGAGGCCACGCATCGTGCGGCAGACGATGCCCTCGAGGGTGCCGATGCGGTGCTTTTTGTCGTCGACGGGAAGGACGGACTCCTCCCGCTCGATACCGAATTGGCCGGAAAACTCCGCCGTGCCTCGCGCCCGGTCGTTCTCGTCGTGAACAAACTCGACAACCCGAAGCACGATGACCTCGAAGCCGAGTTTTTGAAGCTCGGATTCCCAACCGTGGTCGGGGTGAGCGCGGTGCACGGGCGGGGGACGGACGATCTTCTTGAGGCGATTGGGAAGGCTTTTGGTGCTCGCGACCAAGACACAGAACTCCCCGAGACGAAAATCCCACCCCGCATCGTCATCATCGGCCGCCCGAACGTGGGAAAATCTTCCCTGACCAACGCGCTGCTGGGGAGTGAGCGGGCCATCGTCAGCGATATCGCCGGCACGACGCGCGACGCGCTCGAGGTGCCGTGCGAGCTGGGTGGCCACAACTACCTCCTGCTCGACACGGCGGGAATCCGTCACCGTTCCAAACACAACACCTCGGTCGAGGTCTTCAGCGTGATGCGCTCGGAGGAAGCGATCCGCATGGCCGACGTTTGCGTGCTGGTCATCGATGCGCAGTCGGGCGTGACCGAGCAGGACAAGCGCATCGCCGGACTGGTGCAGAAGGCCCGCAAAGCCGTGGTCATTGCGGTGAACAAAGCGGACCTTCTTCCCGCCGAGTCGAAAAAGCGCGATGGCCTGAAAGAGCAACTCGAAGCGTGGCAGTCGCAGCTCTTCTTTCTGCCCTACGCCCCGATGGTCTTGCTCTCGGCCAAGACCGGCGACAACCTCAAACGCCTCGGCACGACGCTGGAAAAAGTCCGCCAGCACGCCACGCGCCGCCTCGGCACGGGCGAATTGAACCGCGTGGTCCGCGATGCCATGACCCTGCACCCGCCGCCGATGAAGGGCACGCGCCGGCTCAAAGTTTTCTACGCCACCCAACTCGAGGAGACCGCCCCGCGTCCGTTCGCCGCGGTGAAGTTTCTCTTTTTCGTCAACGCTCCGGGTCTGCTCACGCCGACCTACGAAACCTATCTCGCCGCACAAATCCGCCGCGTGCGCGAATATCCCGGGCTCCCGCTCGTCCTCGAGCTACGCGCCCGGCCCGAGTCGGAAAAACGACGCCGCACCCGCGGCGGAAAACGCCCCGCCAAACGCCCCCCGGCCAAACGCCGCTGATTTTCCATGTAGGGCGCGGATCGGATTGCCACCTCTATCAGCCCTGCCGCCACGGATCGAAAACCTGCGCCCCGCTGTGGGCGAAATCGGCTGTGTTGCGTGTCGCGATGGTCAGGTCGTGGGCCAAGGCCGTGGCCGCAATGAGGCTGTCGATAGCCGGCATGGAGCGGCCGCGTTTTTCCAACCCGGCAAGCAATTCGGCCCACGCGGAAATTTCTTCGTCGCCCAAGAAGATGATCCGGCCCTCGAAGGCGGGGCGGAACTCCTCGTTCATCCACTTTTCCAGTTTGCGGCGCCGGGCGCCGGCCGGGAGGCGGAGGATGCCGCGCCGGATTTCGCCCATGGTGATGATGCTGGTATAGCAGTCTGAGGTGGGCACGGATTGCAGCCATTCGACCACGCGGGCTGCGGGTGCTCGCCGGGTAGGCTCGCAGATGACGTTGGTGTCGAGGAGCCAGCTCACAGCTTCGCCGGACGCGGAAGATCGCGGCTGCGGGCTGGCGCGAGGCCGGTCAGATCGGCAGGGCAGGCTTGCAGCACCTCGAGAAGACTGCGATGCGGAGCGGTCTCACGCTGCCACGTCGCGGCATCAACGATCACGACGAAAGGCTTGCCGTGCTTGGTAACGAGCTGTGGGTGCCGTCCGGCGGCGCGGGCGGCGACTTTTGAAAACTGCTGTTTCGCTTCCTGCAGTTGCCAGATCCCCATGCCATCTACCTGACACGTTCTGTCCAGTCTGTCCAGAAGTGTTTTGTATCGCGTCCGCCGGACTTGGCACGGACGTTGCTTTTTCCGGAGCCGGTGGGGGCAATTTTTCTTTGCCCCTCCCGCCGAAATCCATAAGTTTCACGATCCGTCCGGTTTCGACCGACTACGCCCATGAAAAGACCCGCGCGCCAAGGACTTTACGACCCGCAATTCGAGCACGAATCGTGCGGTGTGGGCTTTGTCGTCAACATGAAGGGGAAGGCCTCCCACGAGATCGTCGAGCAGGGCTTGCAAATCCTCGTCAATCTCGAGCATCGCGGCGCCTGCGGGTGCGAGGAAAACACCGGCGACGGTGCCGGCATCCTCATCCAGATGCCTCACAAGTTCCTCGCTGCCGTGGCCAAGGAGGAGCACATCAACTTGCCCGCGCCCGGCCACTACGGGGTGGCCATGGTTTTCCTGCCGCCCGAAAAGCAGATCCGCCAGAAAATCGAAGAGCGCTTCGAGCAGATCGTCCGGGCCGAAGGCCAAAAGTTCCTCGGCTGGCGCACTGTCCCGACCGACAACTCGACCCTCGGCGAGACGGCCAAGTCTGAGGAACCGGAGGTGCGCATGGCCTTTGTCGGACGCAATCCGTCGATCAAAGACGACCTCGCTTTCGAGCGGAAGCTCTACGTCATTCGGCACCGCCTCTTCAACGAAGTCCGCTACGCCGGCGCCCCCGGGGGCAGCTTCTTCTACATCCCGAGCTTTTCGTCCCGCACCATTGTCTTCAAGGGCATGCTGACCACGGCGCAGGTCGCGGAATATTATCCCGATCTGTCCGATCCGCGGATGGAAAGCGCGCTCGCGCTGGTCCACTCCCGTTTCAGCACGAATACCTTCCCGAGTTGGGATCGGGCGCATCCTTACCGCTACGTTGCCCACAACGGCGAGATCAACACCCTGCGCGGCAACGTCAACTGGATGCACGCCCGCGAGTCGCAGTTCGCTTCGCCGCTCTTCGGCGAGGACATGGAACAGCTCAAGCCGGTCGTCCACCAGGACGGCAGCGACTCGGCCATGTTCGACAACT
>CAYQMP010000188.1:0-4405 GCA_964418615.1 uncultured Chthoniobacter sp.
ACACCCCTCATGTTCGCCGCCGCCCGCGGGCACCGCGACATCGTCGAACTGCTTCTGGCCCGCGGCGCGAAAAAGAACGCGCGCACCAAGCGCCACGGGACCAATGCCCTCTGGCTGGCCGGCTACGCCGGAAAAGTCGACGTCATCCAATTCCTGCTCGGCGTCGAGCCCGGCTCCGAGGCAGACCGCACCTTGATCGACGTGGACCTCGCGTCTCAAACCGCGACCATTCTCCGCGACGGGACCAGCGTGAAGACGGCCCCCATTTCCTCGGGCAAAAAGAATTTCCGCACACCCACCGGCGAATACGTGGTGACCAACAAGCACCGCCATTGGAAATCCACCCTCTACGGCGCGAGCATGCCCTTCTACCTGCGCCTCTCCTGCCGCGACTTCGGCCTGCACGCCGGCCACCTCCCCGGCTACCCCGCTTCCCACGGCTGCATCCGCCTGAAGCGGAAGGACGCGGCGGAAATTTTCGAGCAAGTGCCGGTTGGCACCCGCGTGGTCATACGCTAGGTTGTTGTCTAAGCACCCGCTGGCTCGACCCCTCAGTGTCGTTGGCGTGCAGACTGCCTGCCGAAAACCACTGACCCATGTCTCATCCTGCCGACCATGCACCGGTTGCTCTTGCCTCGCCATCAGGGCGCACCTATTTCGCTCTGCGATTGTCGCGGCGGTTCGTGATCCGGACTCTTGGAGTCGCGGCATCCCTCACGCTCATTGGAATCGCGGCGTTCTGGTCCCTGCACTCGCTCCGGGCCACAACCGAGGATCCTTTCGGCGCCAAGTATACCCTGCCGGCCGGCCCGTGGGGTGAACTTACCGCACTTCCCGTGCTTATCGCCACCCCCGCGGGAAAACTTTCCGCCAGCGCGCGGCAGGGCGACGGCAATTGGTATTTCCGCGCCAACTCCGGCACCGAAGTCGCCGCCATGCTGCGCGACTGCGGCGTCGGGGAAGCGGAAGCGCGGTATCTGGCCGGAAATCTGCGCAAGGTGGCCAACAGGCCTGACCTTCTCGCCGCCACGCCCTCGGCAACTCAGGTCGAAAGCTTGCCTCCCGACGTCCGCTCGAAACTCTACAGCCTCTTGTCCCAGTGGCCGGAAAACGCGGCGCAAGTGCAGCCCTTCCACACCACGGAGGAATTTCTCGACGAATGGCTCGCCGGCCTGCCCGGAGACACCGCCGGAAAAATCCGCAGCCTGCTCTGGCGCCGCGGTCCGACCCTGCTTTTCTCGGACTACAACGTGATCGCGGATCAACTCTCCTCGCCACAGGAAAAACTCGCCGTGCTCAAGGCCGTGAGCCGCAAGCCCTCCATGATCCTCAAACTCCGCGTAGGGTCGCGCGCGGATGTCGACGCATTGGCCCGCTACTGGGGGACGCAGGGTCGCGAAGGAAAAATCTCCCCCTTGCTCGAGTCCCTCGCACGAAGCGGGGGCGCGGACCTCGATGTCTCCAACCTTCTCCCGTCCTTCGCCCGGCAGCGCCTTTATCGCTATCCCGAGCCGCTGCCGGGAAGCGAATTCGGTCCCGACTGCCACTTCACCTCGCTCAATTTCTTCACGATCGGCGAGCCCGACACCCGGCCGCATGACCCCCGCGGTTCCGAGGCCATCTTCAAAGAGCATTACGTCGAGGCACGGGGCGAACCGCAATTCGGCGACATCGTGGTGTTGACCACGCCCGACGGCGAGACGGTCCACTCCGCCGTGCACATCGCCGCAGACATCGTCTTCACCAAAAACGGCATGGGACTGACCATGCCTTGGGTTTTTTCCACCCTGGAGCAAATGCTGACTTTCTATCCCGGCGAACACCGTCTGCAGGTCAGCTACTACCGCAAACGCCCCTGAGCCAACTTAGGCGGTTCCCAAGGTTGGGAAGAGCGGCTCGCTCGTCCGCCCTCACTCCAACGGACACGCGAGCCGCGTGTTCCTACCTTCAGAGCGTTGTGCGACAGTCCATATCCTTCGGAGGTTTGGCATTAAGCGCGCAGTTGTCTGAGAATGCCACCCACGTCCGCCACCCCCGCATGACACGGCACTTGGCCGAGCAGAGGACAAGGCAAACACTCCTCAAGCACCTGACGATTGGTGCGGCGCGCAGCATCTTCGGCACCATCCGCGTCGTTCAGCACGACGCCGGCCAAGGCAAGACCACGCGCGCGGACACTTTCGACGGTCAGCAAGGTGTGGTTCAGCACGCCGAGTTTGTTCCGCGAGACAACAACCACCGGCCATCCGAGCTGCACGGCGAAATCCGCCACGGTCTTGTCTTTTGTCACCGGCACAAGCCATCCGCCTGCACCCTCGCAAAACACTTGTTCATGCCGAGCGGCCAAATTGCGAACAGACGATAGTGCGAGCGTCATGTCCGCCGCCGGTTCGCCAAGGATCTGGCAGGCCCGCGGTGCCGCGGGGGTTTTCAGCCAGACGGGATTGATGGCATCGAGCGGCTCCACCCCGCCGGAGGCCGCGGCGAGGATTTCGACGTCCTCGCGCGGACCGCAGCAGAAAGGCTTGGCCGCAACGGCATCGACACCCGCCGCGCGAGCCGCCTTGACCAACAAGGCCGTGATGTAAGTTTTGCCGCAGTCGGTATCCGTGCCAGTGACGAAATAGTTCATCGTTTGCCCCCGACGCCTCCGTGCAATTGATAGGCAGCCGCGCTGAGCACATGAAGCGCGGCGGTTTCGCTGCGCAAGACGTGTTTGCCAAGATCGACGGGAACAAATCCGCAGCTCTCCGCCGATTCCATCTCCGCTTCCGTCCAATCTCCCTCGGGTCCGATGGCAAACGTGGCCGCCGAAAGCGAGCCATCGAGCAAGTCACCGAGGGGCCGTCCGCCCTCATGCAGGGCA
This sequence comes from uncultured Chthoniobacter sp., assembly GCA_964418615.1. Taxonomy (GTDB): domain Bacteria; phylum Verrucomicrobiota; class Verrucomicrobiia; order Chthoniobacterales; family JACTMZ01; genus JACTMZ01. The sequence goes on from CAYQMP010000188.1 coordinate 2,867, forward strand.
GGAATGGCCTTCAGTCCCTCGGGCGCGGACCGGAAAGCTTCGGCCGGATCACAGACAGGACAAATTTCCGGGAGCACAACATGACCGCACTGCTTGGCCGCCTCGATGGCGATTTGCTCCCATTTGTCGCGCCGCTTGGCCGCGTCCTTGCCAGCAAGTTTGACCACGCTGCGCGCGGCCGCCACGGGACGAATGGAGGCCGCGCCCAACTCGGTCGCTTTTTGCACCAACCAGTCGAAGCGCTCGTTTTTGATCAAAGCCACAACGAGGTGGATGTCGGGCTGGACCCGCTCCTCGCACCACTCACGCAGCACTCGGAAAGAAACGTGCTTTTTGCGCACATCGGCCAGCTCGACTTCGGCCACGCGGCCCGTCCCATCGAAAATCCCCGCCCTCTCTCCGCTCGTTATACGAAGCACCTGGGCAGCGTGACGCGCCTCGGACTCGGGCAACTCCTCCGATTTCCAATCCTTGGCAGGAACGAAAAAGCGCGCCATGACTCCTAACCCACCGCTTTGAAACGCCGGAGCGTTTCGTCGCGTTCCGTTCCGTGGTCGACCATGGGCAACGGGTAATCCGCAGCCAGCGGCCTGCCGTCGACCGGAGCCGCGAGAAACCTGGCCGCCGGAACGTCGCGAAGTTCGGGCACCCATTGTTTGATGTATTTGCCTTCCGCGTCGTAGCGCTTGGTCTGACTCCAAGGATTCTGGATGCGGAAATACGGGGCGGCGTCGGCGCCGGTCCCGGCGCTCCACTGCCACCCGCCATTGTTGCTGGCAATCTCCCCGTCGATCAGCGTCTGCATGAAGTATTGCTCCCCCAGCCGCCAATCGAGGTGCAGGTCTTTGGTCAGAAACATCGCGGTGATCATGCGCGCGCGGTTGTGCATGTAGCCGGTCGCGTTGAGTTGGCGCATGGCCGCATCGACGATGGGAAATCCGGTCCTCCCCTCGCACCACGCGCGGTATTTGGCCTCGTCATGATCCCACTGCAACCCGCGGTATTTCGCATTGAACTCGTGCTCCAGCACCTCCGGATAGTGCCAAAGGATCTGGAAATAAAATTCGCGCCAGATCAGTTCGCTGATGAACTTCCACACATTGCTCCGTCCCGTGGCATCGGCACCCTCGGCCGCCGCTTTGGCCCGGTGGTAAACCTCGCGGATGGAAAGCAGCCCGTGACGCAAATCCTGCGACAACCGCGACGTTCCGTCCTCACCCATCAGGTCGCGCGTCTCGCCGTAGTCATGAATCGGGCCGGACAGAAATTTCTTCAGCCGCGCCCGCGCCGCTTTTTCGCCCGGTTCGACCCCGCCGGTAAATTCCGGCAAACCCCAGTAAGCCGGGGTCGGCACGGCGGCGCTCCCGATGCCGTCCGGCGTCTTCAACTTTTTCAGCGCGGGCAAAGCGGACGGCTTCCCGAGTTTGGCCCAAGCTCTCGAATACGGAGTGAAGACCCGAAAATTCCCGCCACTGCCCGTCTTGACCTCGTCCCGCTCGTGGATGGCCGCATCTTTGAAAGTCCGCAATTCGCGTCCGT
>CAYQMP010000189.1:0-4400 GCA_964418615.1 uncultured Chthoniobacter sp.
GCCGGCTGTATTTGAACTGATGGATGAGATTCCGCACCACGCCGCGGCTGCGGTAGGCCGAGGTGGCGAAATCGAAGCAAAATTCGAGGTCACCGCAATTCATGCAGCGAAACGACGAGGTCACCGCACCGCCATAGGGCTGGCTGCACACCCTGCAGCGCGGGCCGGTCAGACGCACCCGCGCCCGCCGGCAATCGCGGCACAAACAAGCGGGCGCTCTCCCCAGAGCCACGCCGCACGTGGCGCAATGCGGCGGATAAAGCAGACCCGCTGCCGCCTCAAGCCACGCGCGTCTCCACCGGGCGGAAAACATGACGGAAGTAAAGACCGACCAGCAGGCCGGTCAATCCCAGCGCAAAGAGGGGCAGCAAACCCGTCGGGACGGCGCCGCTAACCAAATTGGGACCGACCCACGGCCACAGCGCGGAGATTTCCTCCGGGGCCGGTTGGAGCAGCACTTGCGAAGTTTGCTGGGCGAAAACCCATCCGGCATGAAGACCGATGGGCAACCACAGCGAGCGGGTCCTCACCGCGGCAGCTCCGAGGATCCACCCGGCCAGCAGCAAGCTGGCCAACCCCGCCAAGAGGACCGGCGTGTCGGGCCAGGCCGCGGCGAAGTTGAGCAGTTCCGTCCAACCGCTCCAAGCGTGCACCTCCCCGGCTTGGAGGGCGGAGCGACCGGGCTTGAGAAAATGGAGCACGGCAAAAAGCAGGGTCGAAACCGCGATGGCCGCGGTCGGCCGCAGCGACCACAGGCAGAGACCGAGGATCACGCCGCGGAAGACAAACTCCTCGATGCCGCCCACCGCGACGGCGGTGAGCACAATGCGTCCGAGTTTGCTCCACTCCGGATCGGGCCGGAGCGTGAAGAGCCCGGCGAATACGTAAAGGAAAGCGAGCAAAGCGACCACGCCGACGGACAAAAGCAGGCCCGCGATCACGTCGCGGCCCGCCGAAGGATTGCGCTCCAAGCCAAGGTCCGAAATCCGGCGCAGTCCGATCCACCTCAAGGCAGGCCAGAGCAGCACCAGTGCACTGACCTGCACGCAGCGCGAGAGAACCCGGTGAAAAGGAAACTTGGCCAGCCAGTCGGTCACGTCGGCCGCCGCCAAGGCCTGCCCAAGCCAGAAAACCCAAGGGGCGACCGCCCCCCCTGCGGCCAGCACTGCGACCAGATAGACGAGGATTTTGAGGTAGGCAGGCATGGATACGGTCCGGGCAGCCGCGGAAGAGTGCACCGGGAAACCGCGGCAGGGTCGAGCAGACTACCGTTGCTGCATTCCTGCCCTGGCGGGGTTTGTCAGTCGGACCTCCACGGCCCCCGGAGCACGGGCAGCCTAGACTGGCCCGGGGCCGGAAACAACCCGCCTCGCGTCCCGGCTACAAAAAAGCTTCCCGTGACAAACAGCTTGTTTGCCACCCTCGCCGTTGCTTAGATGAATGGCTCTCGCCATCGTCAAGAAGTCGTCCCACCCATGACAAAAATTCTCCTTATTGCCGCCACGGTCTTTTCTCTGGGGGCGGCCGCGCTCGGCTTCCTCAACCGCGGCAAACTCGTCGACACGCGCACGGAGTTGGAGAACGCCTCCGCCCAACTCTCCAGCGCCCGCCAAGAAGCCGAGGTGGCCAAAAAAGACGTCGAAGCGAAGAAGGAAGAAATTAACGGCCTGAACAGCGAGAAGGAGACCCTCAGCGCGGAACTCGGTGAGGCCAAGAGCGAGTTGGACAAAGCGAAAGCGGATCTGGCGGCCGCCGAGGAAAAAGCGACCACAGCCGAAACGGAACTTGCCCAAGCCATGACCGACGGCGAGGCCAAGGACACCCGCATCGCCGAACTGGAACAGCAGCTGGCCGAAGGCGGGCCCGCCGACCAGACGGCTGAAGCTGTCGACGTGACGACCATCACCGCGGAGCGTGACGAATTGCGCACGGTCGTGGCCGGCCTCGAAGACCGCGCCGCCGGTTTGGAAGCACAGGTTGCCGAACTCAAACGCAAAGACATGGCCCGGCAAAAATCGCAGATGCGCCAAGGCCTGCAGGGCACCGTCCTCGCCGTGAACCAAGCTTGGAATTTCGTCGTCCTCAGCCTCGGCGACCGCCAAGGCGTTGTGCCCAATGCCGAGTTGCTCGTGCAACGCGGCACCCAGTTGCTGGGCAAAGTGCGCGTGACTTCCGTCGAGCCGTCGACTTCGATCGCCGACATCCTCGTCCGCACCGTTCCGCGCGGCTTGAGCGTCATGCCGGGCGACACGGTGATCTATCAAGCCCAGCGCGACTGATCCCGCCATGCTCACGCGGTTGCTTCTCCTCGCTTTCGCGGCCCTCTCCTTGTCCGCCTGCGAAACCACCCCACCTCCTCAGGATGCCGCCGCGCAACGCGGCTTGAGCACCATCCCTTGGAACCGTCCGGCCAAGTGGGAAGGCGGCGGTGCTTTGGGCAGCCAGTTGGGCGCCATGCGCGGCTACTGAGTGTCCGCCCTGCCCTTCCGCCGAGTGCTTGTCATCCGGGGCGGCGCCCTCGGTGATTTCCTCCTCACCATCCCCGTCCTTTCCGCCCTGCGTGCCGCGCAACCGGAGGCCCGGCTCGAGGCGCTCGCCTACCCCGGGGTCGCCACGCTGGCCAAGAGCTGCGAGCTGGTCGATGACGCACGATCGATCGAATACGGCCCGCTTGCCGGCTTCTTCACCCGCGGCGCCGTGCTCGACCCCGCGCTGCGCGCCTACTTCGCCTCGTTCGACCTCGTTCTGAGTTACCTCTACGACCCCGACGGTTTCTTTGCCGAAAACCTTCGCGCTTCCGGCGTGCGCCGACTGGTTGAGGGGTCCCCGCGGATCGAAGGATCCTCGCACGCCATCGATCAACTGGCGGCTCCGCTGGCCGAACTGGGCATCCCGCTGGCCGACCGCGCGGTGTGCTTGCCGGCGGCGAACGCTGCCCATGAAGGCACGGAGGTCTTTCTCCACCCCGGCTCGGGCAGCGCGGCGAAAAATTGGCCGGCCGAGCGATGGCGGCAACTCACGCAGCAGTGGCTGGCCGAGGATTTCACCCTGCGATTGGCCATCGTCGGCGGGGAGGCGGACGCCGCACCGTTGGCTGCTCTGCGTGATCTCACCGCGGACCGCCGCGTGCGGCTGCTCGAAAATTTTCCGCTTCCGGATCTCGCCCGTGAGTTCGGCGGTGCGCGGTTTTACCTCGGCCACGACACGGGAATCAGTCACTTGGCCGCCCTCTGCGGCACTCCCTCGCTCCTGCTTTTCGGGCCGACCAATCCGGCCATCTGGGCTCCGCCTCACCCCCACGTGAGCGTCTTGCGTGCGCCGGCGGGAGATCTTGCCGCCCTCGGTGTCGATGCGGTCCTGCGCGCCATCCGCCGTCATAAACTTGCCAGCGGACCGCGTGACACCGACACTTTGCCATGATGAAAACTCCCCTCGCCGCTTTGCTCGCCTTCGGACTGGTCATCGATGGTCTCCGTGCCGCCGAAAACGAAGCCGCCGCATGGGAGAAGTTGCAGGACGAAGCCGCCGGACTGACCGCCGACCTTCCCGAGGATGAAACCGAGGGCAAAAAGCTGCTGGCCCAGCGCCTCCGGTCCCAACTCGAGCATTTCCAAACCTTCGTCCGCGACTACCCGCAGAGCCCCAACCGCTGGGAGGCGCGCATGGCCGTGATGCAGTTGGGCAATTCGCTGGCCATGATCGAGGACCGCGAGCCCGACCTCGCGGCGCAAAGCAAGGAATTGCGCGACATCGCCGACGACAAGGAAGCGCCGCTCAATATCCGTGCCGATGCCGGACTTGTCCTGCTGCAAATCGCTTCGGTCGACTTCGACCGCACCCGCACCGAGCAATCCGGCCGCGACCTGAGCGCCGCGATCGCCAAGTTTCTCGAGACCCACCCGGGCGACCCGCGGCGCGCCGCGCTCAAACTGACCGAAGCGCAGGCGCTGGAGAATTTCGATCCGTCCGCGGCACGCGCCATCTATGAGGAAGTCGCCAAAGACGAGGATCCGGACATCGCGCAGGCCGCGAAGAGCGGGCTGGAGTTGATGGAACTGCGGGACAACCCCCTCGAGCTGTCCTTCACCACGGTGGATGGCAAAAAATTCGATCTGGCCGACCTGCGGGGCAAAGTGGTGCTCATCGATTTCTGGGCCACATGGTGTCCGCCCTGCGTGGAGGAAGTGCCGCAACTCGTGGAGACTTACGAGAAATTCAAAGACCAAGGCTTCGAAATCGTCGGCATCTCGCTCGACACCGACAAAAGCGCCCTCGAGAAATTCACCGCGGAAAACAAAATGACTTGGCCGCAATTTTTCGACGGCAAAGGTTGGGACAACGAGTTGGCCCAACGCTTCAGGATCCAATCCGTGCCCACCATGTGGTTGCTCGGACGCGAC
>CAYQMP010000190.1:0-4376 GCA_964418615.1 uncultured Chthoniobacter sp.
AACTCGGGTGATTGGCCTTGTGACTCTTGTTGCGCGCGCAGGTCGCCGCTGTAGCTGCCGTAGCCGGCGCCGAAGACCAGCCTGTCTTCGTCGCGCCCCGGAACAATGCCCACGTATTGTCCGCCGCCCGAGACGAAGTAGGGAATCTGTGCCATGTCTTCCTGCGGCGTGAAGGTGAAGGCCGTCCAGAGGTAGACGCCGTCGTCGCCGTTATCCCGTTCGCGGTAGACCATCTGGTCGAAGAGGAGGTAGAACGCGTAGAGGTTGGAGGTGTTCGCTCCGCCCCGGTAGTTCTTGTAATTCCATCCGGAAAAATATCCCCCCACTTTGTAGTGTCCGGGCAGTCCGGGCTGCGCATCGGTCCGGCCGAAGACCGGCGTCCAACCGGCCTCGCCGAAGACGATGGCGCCGTCGCCCGGTTCGATCGCGTAGTTCAGCCCGTGGTAAGAATTCACTCCGATACGATCCGAGAGTTGGTAGACGCCGCTCTGCACATACCATTGGGGCTGGGTGAAGAGCACATGCGCGCCCCACGAGGTGCGGGGCAACGAGGTGACGCTGCCGTCGAAGACGAGCGGCAGGGCGTTGCCGTTCAAGGCAAGGTTGGCGTAGTAGCTGTAGAGTTCATGCGCCGCGAAGTTGTTCAGCGCGGACAACTGGCCGACTTTGATCTGCAGCGCGTCGTCGAAAAAGTTTTGCTTCAGATAAAAGTCGCTGAAAACAAAGGTATTCGGACCGTATTCCGCGATGATTTGGAAGTTGTTGCCGATGGTTTCGGAGAGATTGCTTCCGTTGTTGTCGGCGAAGGACCAGACGAATTCCGCGCCGTGCCAGCCGGCGATTTTCTCCAGGTCCAGCTGCAGCTGCATGAAGAGCATGCTGTTGTAAGCAAACCCTTGGTCCTTTCCGCCCGACGGGTTGCCGAAAAAGTAAGCGGTGAAATTGCCCGCGAAGGTGAGGCCTTCCGCTGCCAGTCGTTGACGAAGCCCCTGCGATGAGGGGGGTAGTGCGGAATACTTCGGCATGGGCCCCAGCCGCGCTGCCGGCCAGTTCTCGATGCCGATCTGCGGTATGGCCGAGTCTCCGGTCCACCAAGCGTTCACTTCCTCGCTCAACCGGCTCCGCAAACCGTCGTTGCCGCTGGCATGGCAGGCGCAGATCGAGATCGCGCAAAGCATGGCGACGGACAGTCTCATGGCACGATCGTGTAACAGCACCCCGCTATTTCCGGAACTGCCAACTTCGCGGGTTTTGGCGCAGGAGCCGGAAAGGTTGACAGGTGCCCCTATGTGACACATTGTGCACATATGACGACGATCACGATCCGCGAGTTGCACATGAAGACCGGCCAGTGGGTCCGCGCCGCGGCGCGTGGGAAACGCGGTCTGCTCGTTCTCGATCGCGGACGCCCGGCGGCGCGCCTGGTGCCTGCCGAAGAAGAGGTGGGGGTCGATTTCTCGCAGCGGAAACTTGTGCGCGGATTCGACCGCTTGCCCGAATTGTCCGTCGACTCGGCGCGTCTGCTCGAGGAGGACAGGCGCTGACCTATTACGACACAGCTTATCTGGCCAAGTGCTACTTGCGCGAACCGGGCAGCGAGCATGTCCGGGAGCACGCGCGTGAAGCCGGCCGCATCGCCTGCTGCGAAATCGGAAGGGTGGAACTGGCCGCTGTTTTTCACCGTCATTTTCGGGAGAAACGGCTCAACGCACGCCAATACGGTGTGGTCATGCGGCAGTTCACCTCCGACATGGACCAAGGAGTGTGGACTTGGCTGCCGCTCACTTCGCCGGTTTTGGCTTTGGCGCAGACGCGCTATGATGATCTATCGGCCAAAGTGTTTCTGCGCTCGGCAGACGCCGTGCATCTTTCCTGCGCGTCGGAGAACGGGTTCGACGAAATCTTCACCAATGATCGGCACATGCTGGCTGCCTGTCCGGCCTTCGGATTGGTCGGGCGAAACGTGATCGAATAGGACTCGCTCAGACGTTGAAGCGGAACTCGATGACGTCGCCGTCTTGGACGACGTATTCTTTGCCTTCGATGCGGAGCTTGCCGGCCTCTCGGGCTTTGGCGTGGGAGCCGAGGGTGATCAGGTCCTCGAAGGCGATGGTTTCGGCGGCGATGAAGCCGCGTTCGAAATCGCTGTGGATGACGCCGGCTGCGGCGGGGGCTTTGTCGCCGGCGCGGATGGTCCAGGCGCGGGTTTCCTTCGGTCCGGTGGTGAGATAGGTGCGGAGTCCGAGCAGGGTGTAGACTTTTTTGATCAGTTCGCCCACGCCGCTTTCCTCGAGGCCGAGGCTTTGCAGGTAGTCCTTCGCTTCCTCCGGCGAGAGGTCGACCAATTCGCTTTCGATCTGCGCGCTGATCACGGTGGCTTCGGTGCCCATGTGTTCGGCGGCGTATTTGCGCACCGATGCGACGTGTTTTCCGGCGGGCGAGTCGGGCGCGAGGTTGGCCAAGTCGCCTTCCTGCACGTTGCAGGCGAAGATGACCGGCTTGGCGCTGAGGAGGAAAAAGCCTTTGAGCAGGGCGCGTTCCTCGGCGGTGAGGTCGAGGGTGCTGGCGGGATTGCCGGCGTTGAGATGCGGGAGGACTTTTTCCAGCAGGGCGAGTTCGGCTTTGGCTTGCGCGTCGCCGCCGCGCGCGTTTTTGGCCAGTTTGTCTTTGCGCTTATCGAGGGACGCAATGTCGGCAAGGATCAGCTCGGTATTGATCACCTCGATGTCGCGGACGGGATCCATCGAACCGGCCACGTGGTGGATGTCCTCGTTCTCGAAGCAGCGGACGACTTGCACGATGGCGTCGACTTCGCGGATGTGGCTGAGGAATTGGTTGCCGAGGCCTTCGCCCTGGCTGGCGCCTTTGACCAAGCCGGCGATGTCGACGAACTCGATGGCAGTGGGGACGGTTTTCTCCGACTTGGAAAGTTCGGTCAACGCGTCGAGGCGCTTGTCCGGCACGCTGACGATGCCGACGTTGGGCTCGATCGTGCAGAAGGGAAAATTGGCCGCCTGCGCCTTGCGGGTGCGGGTGATGGCGTTGAAGAGGGTCGACTTTCCGACATTGGGCAACCCGACGATTCCGGCCTTGAGCATAAGGGGCGGGAGGGTATCGGGCTGGACGGATGGATGAAAGAAGATTGAAGAAGCGTGCGGTCGGGCGGAACAATCGGCGCATGGCCAAACTGCAGGCGATCATTTCCGACGCGAACCGTTATCTGAAGGTGGCGGCGGTCGAGGATTATCCGGGCGCGCACAACGGGCTGCAGGTGGAAAACGGCGGGAACGTGAATCGCATCCTTGCCTCGGTCGATGCCGGCTTGCCGGTGATCAAAAAAGCGGCGGCGGCCGGAGCGGGGTCGCTGCTCGTCGTGCATCACGGGCTGTTCTGGTCCGGCGTGCAAACGGTGACGGGAGTTTTTCGCGAGAAGCTGGAAATCATGCGCAAAGCCGACATGGCGCTTTATTCGGTGCACCTGCCGCTCGATGCGCATGCCGTGGTGGGTAACAATGTGCTTTTGGCCAAAGCGCTGGGTCTCCGCGCGCTGAAACCATTCCTCGACTTCGGGCGCATGGGGACATTCGCCGGTTCGCGCACCGAACTGGTGCGGCGTCTGATGAAATCGACGGGGCGCGTGCCGGAGGTCTGTGCGGCGGGGCCGGCGCGACCGCGCAAAGTCGGTGTGATCACCGGAGGTGGCGGCGACATGGTGGAAAAGGCGGCCGCGGCAGGCGTGGACACATTTGTCACCGGCGAAGGTCCGCAATGGAGTTGGGTCCGCGCGGAGGAGCTCGGGATCAACGTGATCTATGGCGGACACTACGCCACGGAGACGCTCGGCGTGCAGGCGCTGGCCGCGCACTTGGCCAAGAAGTTCCGCCTGCCGTGGAAGTTCATCGACCATCCGGTGCCGCTGTGATCCCGCGGGAGTTTTTCACCCAATCACCGGTCGAGTGCGCGCGGGCGTTGGTGGGCTGCGAACTGGTCTGGGGCAATTGCAGTGGAATCGTCGTGGAATGCGAAGCCTATGCCGCGGTCGGCGATCCGGCGTGCCATACCTTCACGCGTCCATCCGCCCGCGAGTTCGTCACACGGCACCGTGCCGGAACGGCCTATGTTTATTTGAACTACGGGATGCACTGGATGCTCAACGTGCTGACCAAGGGCGACGACGAGGGCTTCGTCCTGATCCGCGCGATCGAGCCGCGGCGCGGATTGACCGCGATGCAGAAGCGGCGCGGGGACAAACGAGGGCGTCACTTGACCGGCGGTCCCGGACGCTTGGCCTCCGCGCTTGGCGTGACGGGGAGGCACCACGGGTCCGATCTTTGTTCGTCGCCCCGCCGTTGTTTCGTCGCGGGCGAAGAGGTCGA
>CAYQMP010000191.1:0-4349 GCA_964418615.1 uncultured Chthoniobacter sp.
CTTCCCACCCGGGGCCGGGCGGATTGGCCTCGTAGGCCCGGCATCGGCGCAGCACTTCCGCCATAGCCGCATCTCCATCGACCATGACCTCGGCAAAAAGGGCACGCGCCGAGGCAAAGTCGCCCCCGCGGTAGGCGCCCCAGGCCAGCTCGTGGCGCTCGAGCCAGTCCGGTTGCACCGGTTTGCACTCGCCGTCGAGCGGGATGGTGTAGACCGTGACGGGAGCATGCCGACCCTTGACCCGCACCGTGTCGATGGTGCGCAAAGGAAATGACCCACGCACCTGCCGCGCCACCGATTCACTGAGGATAAGCGGCACGGAGTATTGCTTGGTCAATCCCTCGAGGCGCGAGGCCAGATTGACCGCGTCGCCGATGACGGTCGGCTCCATTTTTTCCTCGGATCCGATGTTGCCGAAAACGGCGGATCCTTGGTTGATGCCGATGCCGAGACGCAATTGCGCCCGCGACTCGGCCAACCAGCGGCGGCGCATTTGTTCGGCCGTGGCCAACATGTCGACCGCAGCGCGCACAGCGCGGCGGCAGTCCTCGGTCACCCCGCCACTGACCACCGTTCCCCACACCGCCATGACTGCGTCGCCGACGAACTTGTCCAAGGTGCCGTCATGCCGGAAAACGATCCCGACCATTTCGCCGAGGTATTCGTTGAGTTGCGCCACCAACATTTCCGGGTCCGCCGTTTCGGACAGCGCCGTGAATCCGCGCACGTCGGAGAACAGCACCGACACCTCCTTGCGCGTGCCACCGAGCTGCGAAAGCAGCGTGCTGTCGTTGTCGATCAATTCGCGGACCACGTCGCGCGAGACATAGCGCTCGAGACTGCGCCGGACGCGGGCTTTTTCGCGCCGCTCGAGGGAGAAGTCATAGGCGAAACAGGTCAACCCCGCCAAAACGAGCGTGCTCGCGGGATAAAGCAGCCCCGGCATGATGTCGGCGTAGTTGAAAACCATCAGCGCGCCGGCGGCATAACCGACCAGCGCCAATCCAAGAACAGCCAAGGCCCGCAGCGGCCGCCGCAGGAAGAAAGTCACGACAAAGGCCAGCGCGCCCATGGCCACGCAGGTCAGCACGACGGACCATTCCGCCGCCCGCCGGTAAAAAGCGTCGGCTTGCGCCGCGGCCATGGCATGCAGGTGGATCTCCGGGCCCGGCAGCGTGCCGAGCGGCGTGCGGAAAAAATCGCGGAAGCGACTGGCCAGCGGTCCGAGCAGGACGATTTTGTCGCGCAGCACTTCGCCGCCGCGGAAATTGGCTTCCCACAATTCGGGGGCGAAAATTTGGTAGAGGGGATAAACCGGAAACGAGCCCGGCTCGGCAAAGCGCATCAACCCGGCCACCGGCAGATCCCGATGGTTTCCCGCCTTGCGTAGAGCCAGCGCGCCGAGTGATTCACGGCGTTCCCCGGGATGATCCGCCTTGCGCCCGCGCGCCTGCGCCCGGGCCAGACGGGTGTCGCCGAGAAAATCAGCCTCCGAGACGCGAAAGTGCACTGCGCGCACCACGCGATCCGGCCCCGGCCAGAAATTGGCGTAGCCGGCGAGCGATCCGGCATTTTCCGGCACGACCGATTCGTGGGGCGGACGGAACTGACTCGCCACCGGGCCGCCGGCCGACTCGCTGTCCTCGAAGATGGACGCCACGACCACGCGGTCGCGGTGTTTCCGCAGAGCCTCCCGCAACTGCTCGTCGCCGTCCCCCGGCAACGGAAAATGCACATCCAGAACAAGAACTTTGGCCCCGGCGCCGAGCACCTTTTCGATCACATCGGCGTAAACAGCGCGCGACCACGGAAATTCCTCGGCCATGAGCGTCAGGGCCGGTGCAGCCTCGATCTCCTCCGGCTCGAGCTGGCTGAGATCGAGCGAGGCCTCATCCACCGCAAGAAAGACCATGTTGTCTGGCGTCGCGTTTTTGATGCCATGACGGACAATCGCGTCCTGCAGCGACAACTCCGTCAATTCCAGCGGGGCGAGCGAAACGGGACCGGCCAGCAGGGCGAAGAACGCTGTCCACAGGGCACAAATCAAGAGAAGCGTCCCCGGACGCTTGGCCGATTTGGACAAGGCATGCCGCCAACTTCCTGCTGCAGACATAAGGCTCAAAGTGACAGAAAAACACTTGGGCCGACAACTAGGATGTAGTAATCCGCATTGCTGTCATGAGGCCCGTTTTCCACCACCCGATCAAAATCGGCGCCCTGTGCGCCCTGCTCGCTGCGGCCTTTCTTGCCGTTCCGGCCGCCGCGCAGACCCGTTCCCAAGTCTCCACCGATGCCGACGTGGCCCGCCGCGACCTCGTCGGCGCCACCACCGGTCTTGCCTTTGCGCCCGAGCCCTCTTCCGGCTACGCCCCGCCCAGCCCGGCTGATCCGGACCTCGGCGAGCAGCGGTTGCTCATTCCCGACCAGCGCTACAAATCATTCAGCCTCTTCGCCAACGTCTCCGAATTTTACACCTCCAACGCCGCCCTGACTAATGGCGGCGAGCAGGGAGATTGGTTCACCGCGATGCAATTCGGCGCCGCTTGGGTTCCGCGCATCACCGGCAACCTCTACGGCGAGATGACCGCCCTGCAGCAGCTTTATCGCTACGCCGACCTCACCGGCCTCAGCTTCAACAGCCTCGATCTGGGCGGCGGCCTCATTTACGTCATCCGCGAACTCGGCGACCTCTCCGCCTTCGCCCGCTACAATTACAACCTGCTGACCAGTCCCACAGCGGAAAGCTCCATCTTCTACCAGCAAACCATCCGCCTCGGATTGCAGAAGCCTTTTGTTTTCAGCCGCGCCCATTCCGCCACGCTCGGATTCAATGCCGATCTCAACCTCGATGGCTGGCCCGACTACGCCGTGCGCAACCGCTTCGCCCTCCTCGCCGGCTATCAGGCCAACCTGACCCGCCAGTTGCAGGCCAACCTTTTCTATGCCATCTCCTATCTACCCTTTGTCGAGACCAGCCGCCGGGACTGGAACCAGATCCTCAGTGCCGGTCTCGCTTGGAACCTGACTCCTCAATTCAGCATCAACGCCTCCTTGTCCGCCTCCTTCAACGAATCCAACGAAAGCTTCTTCGAATACTCCGTGCTCAACACCGGCGCCGGCGTCTCGGCGCTGCTCAAGTTCTGATCCCATGAACAAATTCTCCGCCTTCGCTCTTGCCGCCCTCGGCGCGGCCTCGGTCCAGGCTGCCACCCTCGACCAAGCAACAATCACCCGCGTGATCAACAACGTCGAGGTCATCCCCGCCGACCAGTCCCCGGAACCCGCTTCCGTCGGCGAGGTGGTCCGCGGCGGCACCGATGTCCGCACCGGCGGCGGCTCCCGCGCCCAACTGACTTTCCCCGACCAAACCCTCGCCCGCCTCGGAGCCAACACGCTGTTCAGCTTCGAACGCGGCACACGCCGCCTCGACCTCGAAAACGGGTCGATCCTTCTCCAAGTCCCCAAAGACGCCGGGGGCGCCACCATTCGCAGCGCTCCGGTCACCGCCGCCATTACCGGCACGACGGTCATGATGGAGCACAGCCCCGGCAACCCCGGTTCGGTCAAACTCATCGTCCTCGAAGGCACCGTGCGCCTCTCCCTCACCGGACGCCTCGGCGAATCCGTTCTTGTCGGCCCCGGACAAATGATCGCCGTCGCCGCCAACGCCCGGTCCCTCCCCGACCCCGTCACGGTCGACGTCAAACGCGTCCTGAAGACCTCCAAACTGATCAAGGCCGGCGACCTCGAGTCCATGGGCCTCATCATGGAAACCGTCGACGATCAGCAACGCATGATCGCCGAGGGTGAACTCAACGAAGGCGGCCCGATCGTGCCCGACAGCTTCGCCCAAAACCCGGCCCTGCAGGCTGCCAACGTGGTCAACAGCATCATCAACCGTCGCGACACGGTGCCGCAAGCGACTCCGCCACCAACGCCACCGCCTCCACCCCCGGCTCCAAAAGCCAAAGACTATCCTTACCCTTACCCGAATGGCGGCGGAGGAACGGGCAACGGCGGATCGACCGGTGGTGGGAACGAATTAATCAACAGCGGCTTATAATTAGAAACGCTTGGTGATGGCCTTTTAATTCCGCGTCCGCCGCGCGCTAAAAGGCGTGTCCTGACCATGAGCGAACAAGAGGACATCTCCAACCTCCGCGCCCAATGCGCCTCGCTCGGCGAGCAGGACGCCGCCGGCCTACTCGCCGCCCAAGATCCCGCCCGCGCGTCGCTCGTCCTTCGCGAACTCCTGCCCAACGTCGCGCAGGACATCCTGAAGAATCTGCCGCAAAGCAAAGTCCGCGCCATCATGGCGGCCACTCCGTCGGACATCGCCGGAAGCTGGC
>CAYQMP010000192.1:0-4333 GCA_964418615.1 uncultured Chthoniobacter sp.
TCGAGTGGACGTTCCTCGTTGAAAAAAGCCCGGAATTCCTCGGCCAAACCGGATGATTGCCCGGTGTGGAGAGAAGCGCCAATCTCGAAGGCTCCTGCTCCGTGACGGCGGAAATCAAACCACGCGCGCTTCAATTGGCGGAAGGACTCACCCCGGTCCAAGACGGTCAGCCCGCATCTCATCAAGCCGATGTAGTTCAAGCACCGGGGGACTGCAGGGTGACCCGTCACGATCGTGAAGGGCGGGATATCCCGGTCGACATGGCTGACACCGCCGACCATGGAAAGACGTCCGATGCGGACCGAGTCCTCGATGCGCACCAACCCGCTTATGTTGACGCGGTCGCCAATGACGGCTTCCGAACCCACCGAGGAGCCGTTGGCCAGCACGACGTGGCTGCCGACTTTGCAACCGGCTCCCAAATGGCAACCCGCCATGATGAAATTGCCGCTGCCCACAACGGTCGCCTGTTTCGCCGAGGGCCCTGCGGTTATGCAGACAAACTCCCGTATCGTATTGTTGTCGCCAACGACAACCGGCCCGATCTCCGGAGAGGCTGCGCAAGCACCGGTGGCAGCGCCGAGGCAAACTCCAGCCGCAATGCGGTTGTTTCTGCCCATCGTGACCGTCCCGCTGATGACGGTGTGAGCCCCCACGTGCGTCCCGCAGCCGATGACTGCTCCCCGGGAGATACAGGCATAAGGGCCGACGGAAACCCCGGTGCCGAGCACCGCTTCCGCATGAATGCAGGCCGTTGGATCGATCGCGGAATCGATTCGTGTGGCCCGCATGGCGAGAGGCATAATTAACGTTGGGCGGCGCATCCGCAAGTCGCATGATTGGAATCGCCGGCAGGCACACGGGACGGGCGCGAGAATGCTTTCCAGTGTGCTGGTTCTCTTGTGAGATGTGGCTGTTAGAAATGCAGCCCGGTGTGCGAGAAATGAATATGACGGCCGATGATTTCGCTTCCGGGGTGCGGGCGGGGGATGTGACGGTTCTGGCCCGGGCTATCACGCTGGTGGAGAGCGCGGCACCGCAGCACGCGGCGATGGCGGCAGATTTGATGAGGATGTTGTTGCCGCACCGGGATCATTCGGTGCGCGTCGGGATCACTGGGGTTCCGGGAGTGGGAAAGAGCACGTTTATCGAGGCGTTCGGGCTTTATCTTTGCGAGACCGGACACCGGGTGGCCGTGTTGGCGGTGGATCCGACCAGTGTGATTTCGGGAGGGAGTATTCTCGGAGATAAGACGCGGATGGAAAAGTTGTCGCGTCATCCCTCGGCTTACATCCGTCCGTCACCTTCGGGCGGCACGCTCGGCGGGGTGACGCGTAAGACGCGGGAGACGATCACGCTGTGCGAGGCGGCGGGGTATGATGTGATTTTGGTCGAGACGGTCGGCGTGGGGCAAAGCGAGATTGCCGTGCGGTCGATGACGGATTTTTTTCTGCTTCTGGCTTTGACGGGGGCAGGGGATGAGTTGCAGGGGATCAAGAAGGGGATCGTCGAGATGGCGGATGCGATCGCGGTGACCAAAGCGGACGGGGACAACGTTGTGGCGGCGGAGAAGTTGAAGTTGGAATTGACGCAGGTGCTGCATTTTCTGGATCCGGTCACGCGGGGTTGGCGTCCGGAGGTGCTGGCGTGTTCGGCGGTGAAGGGGAACGGAATTCCCGAGGTGTGGAAACTGGTCGAGCGGTTCCGTGCGGAGATGACGGCTTCCGGCGAGTGGGCTGAGCGGAGGTTAAGCCAAGTGCGGGAGGGCCTGGTCGACTTTGCGCGGGAACAGGTGGTGGCCGGAATGGTCGGAAGCCCGGTGCTGCAGGACGATCTTGCAAATCTGGGGGCCGAAGTGGCGACGGGAAAGATGACCATGCGCGAGGCCGCGGCCCGGATCGCGCGTGATTTTCTGGCTTCCAAGTCGGGGGCGCCTGCTGGTTGTGCGCGACTGGGGTAGTTTTGTGGATTCAGCGTGGCATCCGTGTTTAATTGATCGCATGGAGGCGCCGTTTTTGGACTTGGTGTGGCGGTCTTTGATGCAGGCATCCACCATGCCGATGCCTTCAGATCCTGAGCAAGCCAGGCAGGCGCATGCGGCCCTGTGGGATTCTTTCGGGGCGAGCAACGAGCGTTTGCGTGCCCGTTGTCTGCCGGTCGGGGCTTCGGTGCCGATGTGGCGGGTGGAATCGGAATGTCCGTCGTCGTCGGGTGCCGTTGTTTCTTTCCATGCCGGAGGCTGGGTGTTGGGTTCGGCCCGCGGGGAAGCCGCCTTGCTGGTCGAGGTGGCCGATTTGACCGGACGGACGGTTTACGGTGTCGATTATTCGCTGGTGCCCGAGGCTGTCTTTCCGGTCCAAATCAAAGAGGCGGAAGAAGCCATTCGCGCGGTCTGTGGCGAGTATGGGGATGTTCTCGTTTCCGGCTGCTCGGCCGGAGGGCAGTTGGCTCTGGCCGGGGTGTTGGCTTTGCGCGGGAGCGATCCGGCGGCCTTCGCGAAGGTCTCGGGGCTCCGGTTGATGAGTCCCGGCACCGATTTGCGTCCGGACGCCCCGGCTTGGCTTGAGGAATTGGCGACCGATTGGGTCAAGCCGGTTCCACTGCGTGCCTCAGTCGAGGCTTACTTGGCGGGAGCCGACCCGGGAGATCCGCTGGCTTCGCCGGTGCTGGCGGATTTGCGGGGTTTGCCGGCGGTGCGGATGCAGGCGTGCGCGGAGGAGGCGCTGGCCATCGACAATCGGGCGTTCGTCGCGGCGCTTTCCGCGGCGGGAGTGCCCGTCGGATACGAGGAGGTATCGGGAGTGCCTCATGCTTTCCATTTGCTGCCGGGCACGGTGCCCGCGGCGCGCGAGGCCTTGCGGCGGCTTTTCGCCTGATTGCGCGATTAGGCAATACTGCCGATTGCCGTCCGGGCGTGAGCGGGCGATTCCTAAGTTGGATTCGCCATGTCGATCGCACGCTTTTCACTTTGTGCCGTGTTGCTTCCGGTTGTCGCCGTTTGGTCGTGGTGTCACGCCCCCGAAGCGCGCGCTCATGAAGCGGCGGGCGCGGATGTGAGGATTGTGTCGATCGTCGACACCGGCGGCTCGGTGCAGGTTGGCGGCGACGTGCAGGTGTCCGGTTTTGTCGGTGCGCCCGGGGCGGTTTCCACCGGCGGCGAGGTGGCTCTGCGCGGCGGGGGCAACAGCATGATCTATTACGCGACCGGTTTCACCGTCGCGGCCGGGACGCCGTCCATCGATGAAGACGGGGTGGCCGATACGAACAGCTCGCGCACGTCCTTGCGCGGCGAGGTGGTCTATGATGATGCCACCGTGAGTCTGGTGGACGGCGCGCAGGTGGCGTGGACCGCTCCCGTGCCCGGCGGGGCACTGGGCTCGATCTCGTCTGATGGCGTGGCCGAAGCCGGCGCGGTTTACGAAGATACCGCTGCCGCGTTCACCGGTTCTTACGGCGGGATCCAAGCGACCAACAGCCTGACCGTGCGCAATGTTCTGCCGGACAACTACAGCGTGTGGGCCGGGGACACCTTCGATGACGCGTGGGAGATCGCCCAAGGCATGACCAATGCGGTCGATCCCGACGAGACCAACAATGGCGTGCCCAACTGGCAACTTTACGCCATGGGCTTCAACCCGGCGCAGCCTGCTCCCGCCGCGCTGTCCTCGGTTACTACCACCAATGGCTACCTCGCCGTGGTTTACACGCGCAATCCGGATGCCGTCGGCTACAGCTTCGCCCCCCAGGAGAGCAGCCATCTGGCTGCGGGCTTCGCCGACATGGTCGACCCGGTCTCGGTGACCAACAATGTCGGGGGCCTCGAGGAGATCACCACCTTCGGATCGGTGCCGGTGGGCGCCACCAACCGTCAATTTTTGCGCATCCGCATCGGACAACCCGCACCCTGACCACCGAACTCCACCCAACCCCGACCACCCATGAAACCCACCCGCCTGTTCCTCTTCGTTCCCATTCTCGCCGCGTGTCTGCTTGTCACGTTGCGGGCCCAAGTCCCCAGCTTGCTGAACTATCAGGGCCGCGTGACCGTGGGTGGCACGAACTTCGATGGCACCGGTCGATTCAAGTTCGCCTTGGTCAATGCCGACGGAAGCCAGACTTTCTGGAACAACGACGGAACGACCGACGGAGGCGAGCCCGCCGCGGCGGTCGAGATTCCGGCCGTGCAGGGGTTGTATTCCACCTTGTTGGGCGATACGTCGTTGCCGGGCATGGCGGCGATTCCGGAGGGGGTCTTCACCAACGGTAATGTCAACCTGCGCGTGTGGTTCAGTGACGGCACCAATGCCTTCGTGCAGCTCTCGCCCGACCAGCG
>CAYQMP010000193.1:0-4294 GCA_964418615.1 uncultured Chthoniobacter sp.
ACTGAAATGAGTAGTCCACCACCTGCTATGAAATTACTGGCCTCCCTCTTCGTCGCGGCAATTCTGTGTGCTCCCGCCAGATCCGAGCTGCTTATCAGCTTCGGTTTCGACGATATCGTCAGTTCCTCCACTTCGAATCTCCAATACCAAACGGGCAACCGCTTGGTTTACAATGCGGTCTTCGATGGGTGGACCAGATCCGGTTTCAATGCCACGCATGCCATCCAGTTGAGCGGTGCTACTTGGGGAGGCCCGGGCGACTACGCCATCATGATCTACGGCGACAACACGCTGACCCAGCAGACGGCTTTTGCGGCGAACGATTTGGGGCAGACCTACTACGTCAGCTATGACATCGGCCCGACGGTCTACGCCGACGCCTTCCAGGCCACGCAGGCGGGTGATACCTTCGTGGTGAACCTGCTGCGCAACGACAATTCCGTGCTGGCTTCGAACGCAGTGGCGCCGGGCGCGTGGACGGGCACGCAGACTTTCACCCAAGCATATTTCTCCTACGTCGGCGACGGCAGCGGTCCCTTGCGCATCAATCTCCAGAGCGGAAACACGTTGACGCGTTTCGCCGGTGCCATCGACAACATGGCGTTCTGGGACAGCGAACCCGTGCCAGCCGCCGTCCCCGAACCCGGCACCTGGGCCGCGGCGGCGTTGCTGGTAGGTGCGGCGGGATATGCCCGCTGGCGCAAGCGGAAGGTGTCGTAATTTTTGGTCCGTTGGTGTCCCGACGCTCAGCCGAGCGAAGCGAGACGGGCTGAAGCGCTGCGAAGCCAACTGATATGAGCGTCGGTTGCCAAACAGACGAGAGGTGCCGACGCTCGCGTAGCGCCGCGGCGAGACGTGCGGTTGCCGCGAACGGTCCCGAGGACGCACGTCAACCCTCTGCCAATTCCTTTTTCCGCGCGGCCAGGTCGCGGATCATGCCGGCGGCCGAGGTGCGCGTCTCGACGCCGAGTTTGGCGAAGATGTTTTCCAGGTGGTTGCGGACGGTGTGGGCGCTGAGACCGAGAATGGTGGCGATCTCGGCGTTGCGTTTTCCTTCACCGACCCAGTGGAGGACTTCGTGTTCGCGTCTGGACAAATGGGGCAGGGCATCCGGCGCCAACCGGGCGAAGCCGCCGCGCGCGGTGACCATGGTGTTGGCCACGGCGCCGAACTCGCGGGCTGCCGCCAACACGGCCGGGTCGAAGTTCGCGCCTTTGGAACCGGCGTGCAGGGTGACCAAGGTGCCGTTCGACGGCGTGAGAAAAAGACAGACCATGTCCTCGATGCCGCCGGGTTGGTCGATCAAGCGGTAATGCCGCCCGCGGCGCCATGCCTTGTCGCCGACGAGATCACTGCGCAGGTAAGCGCCCGGACCGTGGACGAGGTAGGCGGCGGTGTTCGGGTGCGGCTTGGTCATGGTTTCAAGAGCGAGCAACTTGGCGAAAAGCCGCGGCAGCCAATGGTCGGACCCCACTTTTCCTTCCCCCGGACACCAGAATGCGATTTTTCCGTCGCTCGCCGTGTGGCGCGTGAGCGAATAAGCATCCGCCTTGATGGCGCGGCTCCAAGCCACGACCAAGGCATGGAGAAAATCGATCTCGCTCTTGGCTCCGGCCGCCTCCGCCAGACAGGTGAGCAAATTTCCGTCCATCAAACCCAGAGAGCACAGCCGCCGCCGCCCCGCCAGCGAAAAAGCCGTCGTAGGACATTCGTCTTATTTACACATCTGTGATCAGCAGGAATTGTGCCTGCCAACAAACCGCTGCTCCCATGCTCTCCACCACCGCCACCCGCTTTCTTACCGCACTGGTTGCCGTTTTCACCCTTGCCGGTCCCAACCTCGTCCAGGCTGACATTATTTATGTAACCCTGCAGACTTCCGTCGTCAGCTTCGATCTCTCGAGCGGCAACTCGGCCACCATCGCGGCTTCCAAGACGACCGTCGCCAGCGGCTTGACCGAAGCGATGGGCTTGGTCTTCGACAACGCCGGCGACCTCTATGTCGCGAACTATACTCCGGGCACGGTGAGCAAGATCGACATCAACACGGGCGTCGTCTCGGCCTTTGCCTCCGGCTTCGTTAACCCCCGCGGCATCACCTACAACCCGGCTGCAAACAACTTCTACGTGGCCAACAGCGGCAGCCCCGGATCAATCAGCGAGGTGACCTCCGCCGGTGCCGTCTCGAGCTACGTGGCCTTCGGATCGAACACCGCGCCCTACGGCCTCGCCTTGGACGCCACGGGCGCCCTGTATTCCGGCAACAATGCCAGCCAGACCCTCAGCAAGATCGAGGGTGGTGTGCCTTCCACCTTCGCGACCTTTGCTCCGGGTTCCGGCACGAGGGGTGTGGCCGTGAGTGCGGCCGGGGATATTTATACCGCCGTCGCCAATGGGGTGCAGAAGACAACGTCTGGCGGCTCGACGTCGACGTTCATCGCTTCGGGCATGGGCTTTCCCTACGGCATGGCCTTCGACTCGGGCGGCAATCTGCTCGTGGCCAGTTATACCGACAACGCGGTCTTCGCTTACGATTCGAGTGGCACCCAGCTTTATAGCTTCAGCACCGGTGCCTTGAACTCCGACAGGCCGCGCTTCGTGGCTTTCGATGTCGATGGATCCGGATTCAACCAATCGGCCGCACCCGCACCCGCCGTTCCCGAACCCGGCACCTGGGCCGCGGCGGCGTTGCTCGCCGGCGGCGCCGCTCTCGCCCGCTGGCGCAAGCGCAAGGTTTCGTAGTTTTTCGAGCGCAGGTGTCGCGGCGCCGTGGGAGTGCCGGCTGCTTGGCGGACAAAATGTGCCGATGCTTGCCGTGAAGCGGCCGCCCAACGGCTGCATTGTATCGGGCTCGAAGCGCGGGATGTCTACAGCGTCGACGCCAACCGGTAGCTTGTGCTCCGCCCGCCCGCGCTTTCGCGCACGAGGAGCCTGCGATCGAGCAAATCTTTGATGTCCCGCAACGCGGTGTCGGCGGAGCACTTGGCCAGCTTGGCATATTTGGAGGACGACAGCTTCCCCTCGAAGCCATCCAACAAGCGATTGATGACGGCGCGTTGCCGATCATTGACCGGTGATTCGTTGATGGACTTCCACACCCGGGCTTTTCGCAGCACCTGCCCGATGGTTGATTCCGCGCCCTCCAGCGCGCGGCGGAGACAGGCCAAGAACCACTCGATCCACGGGGTGATGTCTGTGTCGCCGCGCTGATTGCGCTCCAAGCTTAGATAGTAGTGCTTCCTCTCCGCCTCGATTTGGGCGGACATGCTGTAGAAGCGCTCTTTCGTGCCCTCGGCGCGGGCGAGGGCCATGTCCGCAATGGCCCGCGCTATTCTGCCGTTGCCGTCCTCGAACGGGTGGATGGTGACGAACCAGAAATGCGCCACGGCAGCCTTGAGCACGGGTTCCATTTTCTGCTCCGACTTGAACCATTGGAGAAAGGTCGTCATTTCCCGCTCGAGTCTCCCGGCGGCAGGAGCTTCGAAGTGGACGCGCTCGCGACCGAGAGGACCGGAGACCACCTGCATCGGGTCGACTTTGGCGGGGCGCCATTTCCCAACCGCAATTTTGCGCAGGCCGCTGCGTCCGGTTGGAAACAAACACGCGTGCCACGCGCACAACCGTTTCTTGGTCAGCGGGGCGGAGTAGTTCTGCGTCGCATCAAGCATCATCTCGACGACACCTTCGACATCGCGGCTGGTTGCCGTGGTGCCTCCGAATTCCAAGCCGAGCCTGCGGGCGATCGATGATCGCACTTGGTCTGCATTCAGTTTCTCGCCTTCGATGGCGCTGGATTTGATCACCTCGGCGGTCAGTGCCGCCAAATTCGCCTCGCTTCGGAGATCAAAACCCAAAGACTCCATCCCGCCGAGCAACCGGCCCTGCAGGTGACGGACCTCGGCCAACAGCGGCAAAACCCTGCTGCTGTCCCAGCTCAGTTCAGGCCAAGACGCTCTCTGGTGAATATAGCGCATAATCTCCGCAAAAAGTGCGGTGAATATCGCGCCTATTCACCGCAGGGGCAAGAAATTCCCGACATTTGTGTAGACCGCCGCGCTGTTCCCGCTGTCGGCCGCGAGCCTGGGCGCGCACATGCTGCGGCGTCGGCGAAAGTAAAGTAGAAGCGGCGTCCCCGCCGCTAAATCGCTACCGACAAGCGGCAAACCGGAGGCGCAGCTGTAGATGGCCCCTAGTCCCCGAACCCGCGCATTGGCGGGTGTGTGCCGGGAGTAACGAGGGCTTGAGGTAGGGCGCGACGTCCCCGGCGCGCCGATTGAAGTGCGCGGCGGGTCCG
>CAYQMP010000194.1:0-4283 GCA_964418615.1 uncultured Chthoniobacter sp.
CGTCGGCGCGGTTGCGCGCCTATGGCGAGTCGGTTTCCTTCGACCAACGGCTCGCCTTGCATGACATCGCCGGATCCAAAGCGCACGCCGCCGCCCTGCGCAAGGCCGGACTTTTGACCGCGCGCGAACTGGCGACCATCAAGCGCGGGCTCGAGACGATCGCCAGGGAAATCCGCAGCGGAAAGTTCGTCTGGCGCGAGGATCTCGAGGACGTGCACATGAACATCGAGGCGGCGCTGACCAAAAAAATCGGTGCCGCGGGAGCCAAGCTGCATACCGCCCGCTCGCGCAACGACCAAGTGGCGACTGATCTTCGTCTATGGATGAGGGATGAGGCAGCTGCCTTGATCCTTTCCCTGCGACGCTTGCAGAAGGCGCTTCTCGCTCTGGCCACCCGGGCCGGCGAGGCCATCATGCCCGGCTACACCCATTTGCAGCGGGCCCAGCCGGTGCTCGCGGCGCATCACCTGCTGGCCTATGTCGAAATGCTCGACCGCGATGCGGGACGTCTGGCTGATTCGGCCAAGCGGGCCAATGTCCTGCCGCTCGGTTCCGGAGCGCTGGCCGGCTCGACCATCGCGCTCGACCGTGCGTTCGTCGCACGCCAGCTAGGCTTCGACGCTGTCTCCCAGAACAGCATGGACGCGGTTTCCGACCGTGATTTCGCCTGCGAATTTCTCTCCGCCTGTGCCATCACGGGCATGCACCTCTCGCGGCTTTGCGAGGACACCATCCTTTGGGCCTCAAGCGAATTTGGCTTTCTCCGGTTGAGCGATGCGCACACCACGGGTTCGAGCCTGATGCCGCAGAAGAAGAATCCCGATATCGCCGAACTTGCGCGGGGAAAGACTGGGCGCCTTTACGGCAACCTTGTTTCGCTCCTCACCACGCTCAAAGGCCTGCCGCTTTCCTACAATCGCGACCTGCAGGAGGACAAAGAGCCGATCTTTGATTCGGCCGATACCTTGGGCAGTTCGCTTGAAATTCTGGCCGAGATGTTCAGCGCCGCGCAGTGGGACAAGAAACGCATGGCTTCAGCGGCGGACGATGCCCTGCTTGTCGCGACCGACTGGGCGGATTATCTCGTCCGCCGAGGTCTGCCTTTCCGCCAAGCGCATGCGGTGGTCGGTAAACTTGTCGGTTTGAGTGTGAAGCGCGCTGTCAGTCTGCGCGAACTGACGCTGCAGGATCTGCAGTCGGCGAGCGAATTGTTCCGGGCCGATGCGCTCCGTGTCTTGGACGCCAAGCGTTCCCTGCAGTCACGAACGGCCGAAGGAGCGCCATCGCCGCGCCGGGTGGCTGCACGTTTGGCGTGGTGGCGCAAACGTTTGGCCTCGGCCAAGCCATGAGCGACGGCTGGGAATTGCTGCGGGCCGATGTTCTTCTCGACTCCCCGCATGTCCGCGTGACCCGCGAAACCATCCGCACGCCCTCGAGACCCGAGGGGCGGGAATGGACCAAGGTGACGCGCAAGGTCGGGGTGACCGTCGCCCCGCGTTTGCCTGATGGGTCTTTCGTGCTCATCCGCGAGGAGCGGGTGCCCGCGCGCCGTGACTTTTGGCAGTTTCCCGCCGGGCAGATTGACGGTGCGGTCACGGAGCACGCCATTGCCGACGCGGCGCGCCGTGAGTTATCCGAGGAGGCCGGCTGCGAGGTGACCGGAACGCTCGAATACTTGGGAAAATTTTTCACCTCGCCGGGATTCACCGACGAGCACACCCATCAGTTTATCGCCACCGAGGTGCGTTGGGATCCCGAGGCCGCGGTGCATGACGGCGAGGAGCAGATCCTTGAGATGCGGTCCTTCGCCCCCGAGAAACTGCGAGAGATGGTCACGCACGGGGTGATCGAGGATGCCAACACGCTCGGACTTTACGCACGGCTCGCCGCGGGGAGGTGGCTGTGAGCCTCGAGAAGTTCATCAAATTCCGTGACGAGCGGGACACGCCGAAGCCCTTTCTCGACCACGTCGAGGACCTGCGCCGCATGGTCGTGCGCATGGCCATTGCGCTCGGCATTTGCATGGTCTTCGCCTTCATTTTTCGAGGACAACTGGCGTCCTTCGTCCAGGCCCCGCTGCTCGCGGTCGATCCCACGCGGATCGACAACCTGCAATCCCTCGGCGTTGCCGACTCGATGACCATCTCGCTCAAACTGGCCTTTTACGCGGGCTTGGTCATTTCCTTCCCGGTTCTGCTCTATTTCTTGGCCGAGTTTGTCTTGCCGGCTCTGACCGCGCGCGAGCGCCGGGTCGTCTTGCTTGCTGCCGTCGTCGGGTTTGGTCTGTTTCTGGCCGGGGCTTCCTTCGCCTTCTACGCGGTGTTGCCGGCAGCCTTGGAGTTCTTCTTCCAAGACGCGCAAATGATGCAATGGCGTCCGACGTGGACCGTCGGGGAATACTACAGCTTCACCACGCAATTCGTTCTGGCCTTCGGCTTGGCTTTCGAGCTCCCCGTTGTTGTTCTGGCCTTGGTCAAAGTCGGGCTGCTCGAGCACGCGCAGATGAAATCCACGCGTCCTTACGCCATCGTGGTTATTTTTCTGCTCGCCGCCGTGATCACTCCGACACCCGATGTTTTCACCCTCATCCTGATGGGCGCTCCCATGGTGCTGCTCTACGAAGCGTGTATCTGGATCGCGCGGTGGATGGAAAAGCGCGAAGCGCTCACCACACCCGGCGCAGACCGTAACGATCAAAGACTGGATCGCGACTGATCATGTCGAGCCCGCGGTGGCGGGCTTGGATCACTTGAATGCGATCGAACGGGTCGCCGTGGATCGGTTCCAAGTGCTGCACCGCGGCGACCGCGCGCCAATCGGGGGTCACCACCTCGAAACCGTTTTCCTCGAAAAGGCGGGGCAGGTCGGTATCGAGAGAGTAGCCCAGCTTGAGTTTTCCCACCCCGGCTTTGATCGCCGCCTCCCAAACCGAGGCGAGGCTGATGCAGCAATCCCACGGTTCATGTTGCAAAATGTCTTTGGCCCGCCGGCCGAAGCCGCGCTCTCCCTCGAGGAATCCGAGCCAAGCGTTGGTGTCGACCAGATATCTCACATGTATTCCCTGAATTCCTCGAGAGGCTCGTCGAAGTCGGGGGCCATGTAAAAACCCGGACTTTTCGCACACCCGAATTTGGCTTTGGGCCGCTTTTTGGCCGTGGGCGGCCGCAGTTCGGCGACTCGTTTGCCGTGCTTCGTGATGTAAATTGTCTCGCCGCCGGCCACTTCATCGAGCAACCGGGAAAGATGCGTCTTCGCCTCGAAGGCCCCGATCTCTCTGATCATAAAAAGCAACTAGTGCAACTAGTCACAAAGACAAGGTGTTTCTTCACACGACCTTGGCGGTTACAGTATATGGCGTGCGCATCGTCTCCTTGCTGCCGAGTGCCACGGAAATCGTGGCCGACCTTGGCTTGGCTTCCTCGCTGGTCGGGCGGTCCCACGAATGCCAATGGCCGGAGGCAGTGCGGGATGTGCCGATCGTCTCCGCCAGTCGCATAGATTGTGCAGTCCTTGATGGGCGTAAGATCGACGAGGCGGTGCAGGATTCGGTGGCGAAGGGCAAGGCTCTCTATGCGGTGGACGGCGAATTGCTTTCCGCGCTGCGACCGGATGTCATCCTTACGCAGGATCTTTGCCGGGTGTGTGCTGTTTCTGGTGATGATTTCACCGGCGTTGGTGCGCGCATCATCACGTTGGGTCCGCGCACCTTGGCCGAGGTGGCCGCGTCGGTGCGGAAACTGGGCGAGGAACTCGGAGTGGCAGAGCGCGGAGCCGCGGTGGCCGACGAGATGCTGCAGCGCATCGATCGGGTTCGCACGGCTGTGTCCGGGCGGCAACGTCCCCGCGTTTTCGTCGCCGAATGGATCGATCCGCCCTTCGCTTGCGGTCATTGGATTCCCGAAATGGTCGAGGCGGCCGGTGGCGAAGAGGTGATGGGGCGCGCCGGACAGCGATCAGTGCGCACAACATGGGATGCGGTCCGTGCAACCAAACCCGAGTTGATCGTGGCGGCGCCGTGCGGATTCGACGAGGAACGCTCGGCGCGCGAGGCGAAATCGGTGGACGTCGGCTGCCCGGTCGTGGCGGTCGATGCGGATCGGTATTTCGTGCGGCCGGCACCCTCGCTGGCCCGCGGAGTGGAAATCCTCGCGCGGATCTTTCACGGGGTGGAAGTGTAGCGGGGCGTTCGCGCCGGCGGCTGTGCTCGGTTAGGCTCCGGCGGTCATATCGAACCGAAGTCCCCAAGCTTTTGGACCTCCGGCAAGGTGGATCGCGCCGTCCCG
>CAYQMP010000195.1:0-4279 GCA_964418615.1 uncultured Chthoniobacter sp.
ATCTCTCGCCCGCTGGCGTGTTCCGTCGCTCCTACGTGGCGAAGTCAAAGCCGAGCCTTGCCGGGGTGGGGACCATCGCAACGCCGACCGGGGCGCCTGGCGTCACCTCGGGATTCAACTGGCTAAAGGCTGGGGTTTCCTTTCAGCGCCAGGGCGGGCTTTACCGTGTCTCGGAAGAATACCTATTGAGCGGCCGCGGGGGCTGGAATGAAGATATTTACTAATGACCTCCAAGGGACTACAGCGCTTCAAAAAAGGCGGGTTCATCGAGGACCAAGTGACCGCCGACCGGCTCAACGCGCTGATTGATGCCATCGAGGCGCGGACACCTCAAACCGGCGTGGGAACAGTCCTAGAATGGAACTCGGGCGGGTTCTCCTATTCAGCGGGGAAGGGCGGGAGGGGCTTTTCGCAGCGGCTAGGGTTCCAGGTTTACGCGGCGGCTGATGATACCGACAACGGCGTGCGGGTGGCGCCTTCCGTGGTGTCTGGAGTTTCGACCGTTGCGGCGATTCCCGAAATCGACGGCGACCCTATCACCGACGACCCGGCCCCGATTCTGGATCTTACGGAAGATACGCTTTTCTGGATCGCTCTAAAAATGACGGTGATTCCCGAAACCGAGGAAGTGGAGAGCGGCGTCTATCAAATCAAAGCCGACGCGGGGCTTTTGTCCGGGGATATTAGCGTTGAGTCTTACGCCTCGGTTGCGGCGATGGATGCCGACACGCAAGACCCAACGATCAACAGCAGCACCGGAGCGGTGACGGCGAACGGGATTTACGTGTTGCCCTTGGCAATTCGCGGCGCCGATGGTTCCGTGACACAGGCGGGATTCTATGGGCCTATCGGCGTGCGGATGTGCGCGAGCGGGAAGCTCCAAGTCTCCAGTCCGGTCTATGCCGTTGTGGATCCATGACCTTCGACAGCATCACACGCGGGCCGCTAGAGTCCAACCTCCCCGACAACATCGACGCCGACCGCAACGGCTCGCTTGTCGGCGGGGCGCACGTTCCTGGGCAGGGGTGCTTCTGCAACTGCGGCCTCCGCGCGAGCCTGAACCTCGGCGGCATTGAGTTCGATTGGGATGATGGAATCGACAGCTACGCGGAAACCCTTACGCATGTCGATTACTGGTCATGGGTGGACGCCTCGCGCCCGACGCTGGGCGCCTCGGAATACGTGGCCTATCTTGATTTTACCCCGGCGGAAAACGGGTGCGATCCCGCGATTGTAGTTGTGGCCGCATTCCCGCCGGCCGTTGGGGACCACGGCGCAGGCCTTGGCGGCGAGGTCGGCCCAGACACGGAGCGAAACGTGGTCCTCTACGTTTCGACAACGGGCGAGGGGTTCTCTGGCGTTGTGGCCTATGATGGCGGCACGGCGTCTTGGCTGCTGGTGGACGGGTTCGTCAGACCGGGCCACATTCTCGCCGACGCGCGCGGCACCTACAGCGGCAACCATGGCACGGCGGTTGTCTCCACGCAGACAATCGGCACTTGGCGAGACAGGCCGGGAGACGCGCCCTAAATCCGTTGACATGCGGCCAATGACAGATGGCCACGGTAACACGGAGATTCTGGATCGACCTGAACGACATGCGAGTTACGGACTCGCTGAATAACTCGTCGCCGATTCAGCAGATCATTTTCAAGGCGCGAGATTCCGCTCGGGTCGGTGTGCAGTTTCATCGCGGCGGAGTGCCGGAGTTGCTGGCCTCTGGGACAACCATCGCGTTCGGCGGAAAGCTCCTGAACGATTTCGGCGGTGACTACCTGTTTTCCGCGCTCAGTTGGACGGCGGCGACAACCACGGAATCAACTGGCCAGACAGACTCGGATTTCTACTACGCGACGGTCAACCTGAACACCACGGAAGTCACCGACGCCATCGGCGACAGCGACCCGCAGGTTTCAGCGATGGTCGAGTGGGAGCTTGATATTTCTGGCGCGGGGCAGCGGCAATCAACTGAGACAATCACTTGCCTACTTCGGAACGACGTAAACCGTGGCGGCGAGGGCCAAGCGGCGGACGCTAACCCGCCCTGGCCGTCTGACACCTCGCAGCTCATCCGCTACCTGAAAACTATTACCTCCCTTACGGGCGGAACCTCGGCGGACTTGGACAGCATCGAGACGGAAAACATCCCGGTTCCCTACGTGGTCGCGATCAACAACGCAGACACAAGCGCCTTTGAGACTTGGGCGCTACTCGAGGGGACCGATGCCGAGGACACGGGCGCTGGCATCGTGCGCCCGGACGACTACGCGAGCAGCACGAATCAAAAGGTCTGGTATCAGCAGGGTTATAAAAACCCGATGACCACGGCGGGAGACATCATCATCGGCGGAACTGGCGGCGCGCCGACTCGCCTAGCGGCGGGAACGGAAGGACACGCGCTGACCATTGTTTCCGGCGTTCCGGCCTATGCTGCCCCGCGCGGAGCCGCGCCGACAGCCATTTTGGCAACAGTAGACGCCAACGCTTCTCTTTCCAATGCTGTTTCCGGGCAAATGGTTCCGATAGCGTCCCAATATGACGGGATCACGGAAACGAAAACCACGCTCACCATCGACCCGAACGCGACGACAAGCTACGCGGACGGTTTCTATTTTTGGGCATACCGCGACGAGAACGACCCGGCGCCAACCATCAGCGCGGACGTTGCGCCGGGGGCTGGCGTCTCGCTTTTAGACAACGGGACATCCGGCACTATTGCTTTGGCAAAGGGCGAAAGCGTTCTAATCTGGCGCCGCGCAATCAACGTGTGGGTTGTCCTTTCCCGTTCTTGACATGAAACCCGGCAAGCTCAACCTCACCATCTACACCGGATTTCAGTTTCAGAAAACGATCCGGCTAAAGGACGCGACCGGCGAGTTCATCGACCTGACCGGCTATACGCCGTTTGCCGAGGTTCGCGAAAACCGCTCGAGCGCCGTTGTGCTGGATCTAGCGCCGACCATCACGGACGCCACAAGCGGGGAGGTCACAATCGACATCGCCGACGAAACCACTGACGCGCTTACCAAGGGCGCTTTTGTGTGGGATCTCATGCTTGAGGATGGCGACGACAAGCGCCTCGGGCCTTACGTGGCGGGTCGTGTAGAAATCGAGGACGGAATCACCCAACCCGCCTAATGCCTGACGTTCACACAATCGTAATTGAGGACGCGACACCATCAGAGGTGATCGTTTCCGGAGCGCGCGGGCCAGCGGGGGCAGACGGGCAAGGCGTGCCGACGGGCGGAACGACCGGCCAGATTCTCGCGAAGGCATCCGGCGACGATTATGATACGGAGTGGGTAACTGGCGGCGGGGGTGGCGGATCCGGCACGGTGACAAGCGTGGACGTAGCATCGTCCGTCGCTGGCATTACGGCAAGCGGTGGGCCGATCACGTCGAGCGGGACAATCGCGCTTGCCGGCACCGTTTCCGCCGTTACGGAAGGCGCCGTCACCGAGCATCAGGCCGCGCTTTCAATCACGGAATCGCAGATTTCCGACCTCGGAACCTACCTCACCAGCGTGGCGGCGGCAGACATCACCGACGCCACGGCGGACGGCATCGCACTGATTACCTCGGCGGACGCGAACCCTTTCACGGATGCGGACGAGGCAAGGCTAGACGCGCTTGGCGGAATCGCCGGGGGCACTACCGGGCAAATTCCGACAAAAGCCTCGGACACGGATTACGACTTCGCGTGGTCGGACGATTTGACCGTTCCCGGATTGCTCACCGCCGATCACATTCACGGCAACATTGCCGGAACGCTTTACATCCATGTGAAAAACACCAGCGGCGGCACGCTGGCCAAGGGCACGCCGGTCTATGTGACGGGCCACGTTGGAAGCTCGGACCGCGTAGAAGTGGCGGCGGCGGATCAATCAAACGCCGCTAAGATGCCGGTCATTGCCCTGCTCGCGCAAGACCTGGACAACAACGAGGAAGGCGACGGCGTCATTGTCGGCGAGATCCGCAGCTTCGACACCGACACACCGGGATATGCGCTGAACGCCGAACTCTTTGTTGGACTGGGGGCGATCACCGCGACGCGCCCGACCACAGGAGCGGTGCAGCCAGTGGCCACGGTGGGGAGGCTCCACGCATCGACCGGCGTCCTGGTTGTTAACTGCCAAGGCCAACGCTCGCCGGATGAGGCTTTCGCCACAGCGGCACAGGGCGCGCTTGCCGATTCCGCCCTTCAGTCCGGCGACAACATTTCCGAGCTGACCAACGATTCCGGTTTCACCGACGATCAGACCGGCGCGGAAATCAAAGC
>CAYQMP010000196.1:0-1653 GCA_964418615.1 uncultured Chthoniobacter sp.
AGGTGTCGGCGCGCACGCGCGAGATCTTGGTTTTGCTTTTGATGATACCCGCGAGCAAATCACCCAGCGCGCCCGAACCGCTCAGCTGCACATTGCCGTGCGAGTCGACTTCCTTGCTCAGCTTGGCCGCGATAGCCGTGCCGTTCTTGTCGCAAATGCCTTCGGAGACCGCGACCACGCAACGTCCGAGCTTCTTGTAAACCCGGTCGACATCCTTGGCGAATTTCGCCTCGTCGAACGGTCGCTCGGGCAAGTAGACGAGGTGCGGACCATCGTCGGGATAAATGCGGGCCAGCGCCGCGGCGCCGGTGAGGAAACCAGCGTGGCGCCCCATGATGACATTAATCTTCACCCCGGGCAGCGCACGGTTGTCGAGGTTGTCGCCCATGAAAGCCTCGGCGACGAAACGCGCCCCGCTGCCGAAGCCGGGCGTGTGGTCGTTCTCGCGCAGGTCGTTGTCGATCGTCTTCGGAATGTGGAAGCATTGCAGGGGATAGTCATTCGCCTTGGCCTCTTCGTTGATGATGTGCGTGGTCTCGGCCGTGTCGTTCCCGCCGATGTAAAAGAAGTAACGGACGCCGTATTTCTGCAGGACTTTGAAGATGGCGAGGCAGTCGTCTTTGGTCGGCTTTTTGCGCACCGAGCCGAGCGCGGAGGATGGCGTCTTGGCCACCGCCTCGAGGGTCGCTGCGCTTTCCTTGCGCAGGTCGATGAAATCCTCGCCGAGGATGCCCGCGATGCCATGAAGGGATCCGTAGATCTTTTTGATCTGCTTGTGCTTTTTCGCCTCAAGGACGGCACCGATGAGACTTTGGTTGATCACCATGGTCGGTCCGCCGCTCTGGGCGATGACCATGTTTCCGACGGGAGCTTTGCTTTTGGCCATAATTGGGGCGGGAAAGCTAACGGACCCGCGCCGCAGCGTCCAGACCGGCGATCAGGGGGCCAAACGTTCGATGGCCCAAACGCCCCCCGATTTCGAGTAGCGGAAGCGGTCGTGCAGGCGGTTCTCGCGGCCTTGCCAGAACTCCACTTCGGAAGGCACCACGCGGAAACCGCCCCAGAAGGAGGGCAGGGGAATCTCCCCCTCGGCAAACTTGCGCTTCATTTCGTCCCACTTCATCTCGAGAAATTTGCGCGAATTGATCACCGCGCTCTGCTGGGAGACCCAGGCGCCCAAGCGACTGCCATGAGGGCGGGAAGTGAAGTAGGCCAGCGATTCGGCGGCACTGATCCGCTCGGCGCGACCGATGATCCCGACCTGACGCTCGAGCGGATACCAAGGGAAAAGGAGACTGACATTGGCATCGGCCGCGATCTCGCGGGCCTTGCGGCTTTCGTAGTTGGTGAAGAAGACGAAACCGCGTTCGTCGTAGGCTTTGAGCAGCACGGTGCGGGTGCTCGGACGTTTTCCGTCCGTGGTGGCCAGCACCATGGCATTGGGTTCGACCAACTCGGCAGCCACCGCTTCGCCGAACCATTTGCGGAACTGCGCCACCGGATCCGCATCGAGGTCGCCGCGACGCAATCCGTCCCGCGTGTAGTTCCGCCGCAAAGCCGCCACGTCCGGATGCGAAACCTCTGCACTCATGAGCTCCATTTATAGCCGGGTGGAGACTCCGGCCAAGACAGGGATTGACGGACCCGCCCGGG
>CAYQMP010000196.1:1700-4273 GCA_964418615.1 uncultured Chthoniobacter sp.
CGAAAATACCCGCGAGCGCATCCTCAAGGCCGCCGAGCGCATCTACGCCGCCAGCGGATTTCACGGCATGTCGCTCCGCGATGTCACCGTGCTGGCCGGGGTGAATCTCGCCGCGGTGAACTACCACTTCGGATCCAAGGACAAACTCATCCTCGCCTTGGCCGACCGGCGGCTGACACCGATCAACACCGAGCGGCTCGCCCGACTCGACAAGCTGCGGGCCAAACACGGACGCGAGCCCATTCCGGTCCGTGAATTGGTCGGCGCCCTCATCGACCCGATGTTCAAGGCGCTGCGGCAGGGCAAGAACAACCGCGCCATCATGGTGCGCCTCGTCGCCCAGATGATGATCGACGACCCCCGGCGCTTCGCACACATTCACAAAACCTTCTACAAGCCGGTGCTGGACCGCTACCACGACGAATTGCAGCGCACCATTCCGCAACTGACCTCGCATCAAGTCAACGCACGCTTCTTCTGCGCATTCGCCACCGTGCTCGGAATCCGACTCATGCACGAAAGCATGGACTGGTTCCTCAAAGTCCGCTCGGAGGACAAGCAATTCAGCCTCCTTGAAGACGAAATGCACGCTTTCATGCTCGGGGCGCTGACGGGGCAGGAGAAGTGAGCGCGGCGCGACCGAAAATGCTCGTCTTCGGAGCGGGCGGGCGCCTCGGTGCCGCCTTGGTGCGCGAATACGCCGCCGAATGGGAGGTGCAGGCCTGCGGTCGCACCGAGGCCGATCTGGCCGACCCCGCCTCGGTGGCCGCCATTGTGCGCCGGGAAAAGCCGTCGATCGTCATCAACTCGGCGGCCATGACCAATGTCGATGTGTGTGAGAGCGAACGCGACTTGGCCCGCACGATCAATGCCGACGCGCCCGGAGCCATGGGCCGCGCCTGCAGCGAGGTCGGCGCCCGTCTTGTCCAGATCAGCACCGACTACGTTTTTTCGGGAGATGCCAAAGAGCCTTACGCCGAAGACGCAAAACCCGATCCGGTTTCGTGGTATGGACAGACCAAGCTCGAAGGCGAGGAGCAGGTGCTCGCGGCGGGAGACCAACACGCTGTGGTTCGCGTTTCCTGGGTCTTCGGCCCCGACCGCGACAGCTTTGTCGACAAAGCACTGCAAACCTCCCTGCGCGGCGAACCGGTCAAAGCCGTGGCCGACAAATGGTCTTCGCCGACTTACACAGTGGATGTGGCCGCGGCTTTGCGCGCGCTCTTTGCTCCCGAGGCACCCGGCGGCGTTTACCATGTCTGCAACCGCGGCATTTGCACCTGGCGCGACTGGGCAGAGGAGGGGATCAAAGCCGCGGCGGAGATCGGAGTGGCGGTCAAGACACTGACCGTCGAACCGCTCCAGCTAGCTGATATAAAGGCGATGGTGGCGAAGCGCCCAATCTACAGCCCCATGACCTGCCAACGCATCGAGAACCTGCTCGGCCGACCGATGCGGTCATGGCAGGAAGCGGTGCGGGCTTATGTGCGTTTGCTGGCCGGTAGCGGCCGGCTCGGCTGAACGGGCCGCAGGCTCCTGGCATTCCACCAGACGAAAAGCAGCCCGGGGACAAGCACAAGAAACAACTCCGCCGCCCAAACCCCGAGGAATGCGGCTGCCGAGTCGCCCTCGACGCCGGGGCGGGTCAGGGCGCCATGGGTGCGGAGAAAATTCAGGCGGTAGACCAACTGGGTCAGACCCAAGAGAACCGGACCTGCGGATCCGCAAAGCAGCAGTTCGTCGGCCCGCGGAACTTTGGCCCAAGCCGCCAAGCCGCCGACGAGCCAGATGGCTACCAGTGCCGTGGCCGCGACCAAGACCACGCTGGGAGCGAACTGAAGGTTCGGCCAGAGCACAAACAAAGACAGCAGCGCCGCGTATCCCATCTGGATCGCAGCCCGACGTCGCAGGGATCCGGTGGGGTCAGAAGCAACCATACGGCGCGATCGTCAGACGGAGGACTGGAGTTACAGTGTTAGCCAGTATACATGACATATATTGTATGTGGTTATTGCTATATATCTGTGCGGCCGTCTTCAAGCACCCACATCAGCCTTCTCCGCGGCCAACCATTCGCCCCATGGACGCACGCTGAGGCTCGAATTATCAAAGCGCCGGTCGCCGGTGACTTCGGGGCCGATCCAAGCGGGCAGATCCACCGGCTCTCCTTCGTGTGTCAGTTCGACCTCCGCGAGGACCAGGCCCGCGTTGCGCCCCGAGAATTCGTCAACCTCCCAAATGTGGCCGCCGACCGGAACCCGGCTCCGTCGCTTTTCGACAACACGGTCGGTGCATAGCGCGAGCAAGGCCATGGCGTCGTCCATCGGCACTTCGTATTCGAACTCCGATCGAGTGCAGCCCTCGGATGGTCCCTTGATCGTCAACCAACCCCGAACACCGTCGAGGCGTATGCGAACCGTGTTGCCGCGGTCCGCGGCCAGATAGCCTTGGCGGAGATCTGCGGACCCAGCCGACGCGCTGCGCCATGCGTCGCCTTTGACGAGAAACTTTCTTTCGATTTCCGTGCCCATGGATTGGCTCATTGGCATGCTGCCCGCAGGTTCAGGGTCTGG
>CAYQMP010000197.1:0-4251 GCA_964418615.1 uncultured Chthoniobacter sp.
GGGGATTTGGCCACGGCTAGGGAGGCAGCGTGGGCAAACTCGCTGTTGGCGCCCACGACAAAGGTGTCGAAAATGTAGTGGGGATTGAGGCCCCGCGCTCCGGTGGCGACGGGCTCAGGAGCTTCATCGGGTTCACCCGCCTCCTCGACCAGCGGAGCATGATCGGCGACCGAGCCGTTCTCGACGCGGAACGTCACCTTACGCTTGGCCCCGAAGACCGTCATGAGGGCGGCTTGCAGCTGGGGGCCGTAGTTACTCTCGATCCAGACCTGATAGATGCTGTTCGGGATGACCAGAGCGACCTCGCGTGCGTTGACCTCGGCGAGACGCAATGTGGAAAACCACCGGTCGAAAACGCCGTCGCCCAATTCGCCCCGCAAGGCCGATGAAATCTGGCCCCAGAGGGCATCGAGGCCCTCTCCGGAGGCAGAGTTATTCACGGTCGTTGCCGGGGCGGAGCTGGGGGATTTGGCGGCGGTGGCGGAAACTCGCTTTTTAGGGGCCGTCGAGAGACGGCCTTTCGAACGCGGGGAGATCGAACGGGGCATGGAATTCTTCTGTTAAATGAGGCCCGGAAAATAACGGCGACTGTCACGGACGCGCCGGCAAGGCACGAATCGAGACCGGATGAGACGCTTGTTTTGTTGTGCCGCCGCGGGCCGAAAGCCGGATTTTGTGGAACTCGTATTCACAAGTTGTTCACAAGAACCTTCGCTTTCTTCCGGCGTCACAGCTCGCAGCGTATCGGGCGGAAAAAACACGCTCAAGAACTTTGGCGGCATTTGTAAACTTTTTGTCAAAATCGCTTGACCCAACTACGCGACGAGCGGCGCTTGCCTCCTCCGGCCGAGCGCAACGCCGCAGGCCAGCGTGAGCAGACATGTGATGGGATAGAGCCAGGCGAAGTTGATTTTCGGACGCAAAGCGGCGGCTTGTTCCGGGGTGATCGCGCCGAACGCGGCGAGGACATTGTAAAGGTCAGGCCTCGCCCACAGCACGAGCAGGACCGAGAGGATCGTGCCTATGACAATGCCGCGGATGTCCCGGCGAATCGGGCTCAAAGCGAGAAGAAACGCGGCCAGCATCGGACCGTAGGTGTATGTCACCATGCCGAAAGCCAAGGAGAGCAAGTTGATCTGTCCGCGCACCGCTTGCAGACCGACGGCCACGAGGATGAGCGCGATCCCCCACCCGACCACGGCGAACCGGGACTGGACGAGCAACCGCCTTTGGTCCGCCGCCTCGAGTCCGTCCTTGCCATGCCACAGCGCCATTGACGTTTGCGACAGCGCGGCGAGTGCGGAGTCCAAGCTGGATATCGCGGCGGCGAACGCCCCCGCCAGGATGAGCCCGCTCAAGCCCGGCGGAATGACCGTGGTAATCCAGACGGGGAACACCGAGTCGGTGTCCTTGGCGAAAAGCGCAGCCTCGGCCGGCGTCGGCGGGTGTTGCTGGTAGTAGACAAAAAGCGCGGCGCCGACCGCGAGCATGAGGACGGTGACGAGCAGTGAGATGCTGCTGGCGATGATGGCCTTCGAAGCATCCTTCGCGTTGCGGCAGCAGAACATGCGCTGGGCATTGAGTTGGTCGGTGCCGAAGGCGGCGACGTTTTGGAACGGCATGGCGAGCAGTCCGACCCACAAAGTGAATTGGACATTGGGATCGGTCGACAAATCGAGGAGGCGCAGCTTCCCGGCCGCACCGGCCTCGGCCACGAAGGCGGCGAACCCGCCGTCGATGTTGAACATGAGGACTCCGAAGGCGAGCAAACCGCCGCCGATGAAGACGAAGAATTGGATGACGTCGGTCCAAATGACCGTGGTCATGCCGCCCATCAAGGTCCACCCGATGGCGAACACGCCGATGATGACAATGCACCATTCGAAAGCCAGACCGGTCACCGTCCAAAGAATCAGCGCCGTGACGAGCAGGCGCACGCTTTGTCCGAGGATCGATCCGACGAAAAACAACGAGGTGGTGAAAGCCCGCGCCCCCGCGCCGAGGCGCGATTGCATGTAGTCATAGGGGCTGAAGATGCCGCGCTCGTAGAAAACTTTGACGAACCAGATGCCGACAATGAAGCGCGCCATGAGCGAGCCGATCCCCCATTGCAGGTAGGTGAAGTCGCCGCCCGCCGCGAAGACCATGCCGGGCACGCCGACGAACGTGATGGCGCTGATTTCCGTGGCCACGATGGAGCCGCTGACCGCCGGCCACGGCAAGGAACGCCCCGCGAGAAAAAAGTCCTGCATGGTCGACTGCTTGCCGCGCAGTGCATGGCCGATCCACGTGGTGAGCAGCAAATAGGCGGCGAGAACCACCCAATCGATCCACAGGAAATGGGTATGGACGCCTTCCATGCCGGGCGCCTCAGGCGATGTCCTTCATGAGAACCTTCGACTGCCGTCCGCCGGCCTCGTATTTTTTCCGCCGCGCCGCGGGCATGATGTCCGGCGAGGACTCGCGGTAGCCGCCTTTGATCTGCAGGTATTTGTAGGCCTGCGTGCTCAGGGCGAAGAGTTGGCCGAGTCCTTTTTCCCGCGCGAGCGTTTCGACGAAAGCCATCAGCTTCCGCCCGTGCCCCTCGTTCTCGTGCTCTTTGTGCACGTAAAGGCAGGCCAACTCGCCGCAGCCGTCGGTCGGATACACGTGCAATGCCACGCAGCCCATCAGCTTGCCGTCGATCTCGAGCACCCAGAAATCCTGCATATGTTCGAGGATGTCGGCCCGCGTCCGCCGCACCAGTTCCTCGTTGTCCATCGATTGCCGGATGAGCGCCACGACAGCGCGGACGTCCTTTTTGAAAATCTTCCGGATCTGCTGGTATTCGTTCGAGTAGATCATCGAGCCGATGCCCTCGTTGCTGAACACCTCGTCGAGCAGTGCCTCGTTGACTGTGCCGTCGAGTATGTGGATCCGCGGCACGCCTTGACGGCAGGCTTTGGCGCCGTAGTCGATCTTGGAGTAGAGGTTCGGAGCCTCGCCGTTCTTCCGCTTTTTCAGCAGGTCCTCCGCCTCCATGATGCTGAGCTGCCGCGGGAGTTGCGCCCCGCCGGGCAGCTTCGTTTCGGCCGACAGGTAGATCACTTTCGCCGCCTGCAACGCCTCGGCCAACTCGGCGGCGGCATGGTCGGAATTTACCCGGTAAGTATGACCCTCGCCGTCGAAGCCGAGCGGAGGAACCACCGGAATGATTCCCTCGTGCAACAACATATGCAGACACTTCACGTCGACCCGCTCGATCCGTCCGGTGTGGCCTTGATCGACGCCACCGAGGATGCCGGCCGGGTGCGCAATGACCGCATTGGCGTAAGCCGCCCGAAGATCCACCGAGGCCAGACCTTCGAGAATTTCATGGGTCAACCGCATGGCCGCGTCGATGCTCACCTCGAGGGTGGCTTCGTCGGTGATGCCTGTGCCGTCCGTGTTGCTCGGCTTGAGGCCCGCTTTTTCCGCCGCGATCTGCACTTGATGGCTGGCGCCATGGACGAGCACCACCCGGATGCTCAACGACCGCAGGACCGCGAGGTCGAGCAGGATGTTGGCGAAGTTGGGCGAGGCTGCAATTTCGCCGTCCACCGCCACCACGAATATTTTTTCGCGGAACCGCGGCACGTATTGCAGGATTTCCCTCAGGTCGGTGACGTTCACAGGCGGAGAGTTAGGGGTTTTCCCCGGGAAAGATCAACGCGGAATCCGGTCAGCGCGCCCCATACATTTCGGTCAGCAATTCGTGCAGTGCCCGCGCGTCATCCTCGGACAACCGCCCGATCCGCCCGGCGAGGCGCGATTTGCTGACCACCCGGATCTGGTCGGCGCAAACGTCGGCTGCCTGTCCGGCCGAGCGCACCTGCAAACGTGTGCGCCAATGCGGTCGAAGCCGCGAGGTGAGCGGACAAATGACTACCGTGGGCAGAATCGGATTCAACGAGTCGAGGCTCACGACAACGCACGGGCGCGTCTTGCCCATCTCGCTACCCTCGACCGGATCCAACCGGCACCAGTAGATGTCCCCGCGCCTCACTTCGATTTCTTGCCGCGCGTTTTGCGCCCGGCGCGGTATTCCGCCGCCGGTTCATTTACGCCCGCGGGCACCGGGTCCCACGGAATATCCTCCAAGCCATCGGCCAACGTGCAGTCCCACTCGGACCAATCCTCGTCGGAAGCAGCCATCTCA
Organism: uncultured Chthoniobacter sp.; assembly: GCA_964418615.1. Taxonomy (GTDB): domain Bacteria; phylum Verrucomicrobiota; class Verrucomicrobiia; order Chthoniobacterales; family JACTMZ01; genus JACTMZ01. Next base: position 4,178 of record CAYQMP010000197.1, read on the forward strand.
CGGGCCGTCTCCTCCCACGAAAGCTTTTTCGGCTTTTCCTTCGGCCGCAGCACGAGCGAATCGCCGCGGTCCTC
>CAYQMP010000198.1:0-4251 GCA_964418615.1 uncultured Chthoniobacter sp.
CTGGCCAGCGCCGCGGCCGCCTCGCGGTCGTCGTGGAGCATCTCCAGCACCGTCTGACCGGGCGACAGCACGTTGTCGCTACCGGCAGCAGTAACGGTGACCGCCCCACCCGACGACAGGATTGTGAGCGTCCTACCGCCCGCCCGTGACGCGGTTGCTCGAGGACGCGCACGCCGCCGGTGCCCGCACGGCCAACGGCCTCTCCCTTCTCCTCCACCAAGGCGCTCTCTCCCTCGAAATCTGGCTCAACCGCCCCGCCCCATTGGAAGTCATGCGCCGCGCTCTGGGCCAACTGGCCTAGAAATCGAGCAGGTGGATCGCGCCGTCCCGGCGCGATTTTCTGAGGAAACGACGAGCACCCCGCTCGTCCACCTCAATCCTCCTTCTTCGATTCCTCCGCGATGTCCTTAATCTTCTCCTGCACCTCCCTCATCGCCTCCTCGAAGTTCTCCTGATCGCTCACCGTCTTGCTCCAAAATTCCGACAGCACCGCGTCCTGCTTCCGCAGCCCCTCGACTACCTTCGTATCCGCCGGACGCACCGATCCATCCCGCTCCCGCACAAACGCATTCACGTCCTTCGGATCCTCCCGGTAAACCACCACCATCTCAAAAAAACCGTCCCCATCCTCATCCGCCTCCGTCACCGCCATGTGCGGCCCGACATAAAAAGACCTCGCAGTTACCCTCCACTCACCGCTCTCGTCCGCCCGACTCATCACCATCATCTGCTTCTGCCCATCCCGCGAGACGATCTCCGTCCGCACATCCGGCCGCCCATCCTTGTCCCTATCCACCTCCGCCGTCTTTGTGCTCACCCCTTCCGGATCTGCAGCCTCCGCTCCAGCAAATATGGCCATCAACAAGACTCCGGCGACGAACATGTTTCGCATCCCGTGCGTCTAGATCAGCTCAGCTTCACATGCCAGTCATTCTCACGAAATTACGGCCACGACTACCAGATTCCCTCGTTTGACAAGGCCCGCCAATCTGTCCATGATACTGTCCATATGACTGCCATCACCTACACCGCCGCCCGGGAGAATCTTGCCTCCACGATGGACCAAGTCTGCTCGGACCATGATCCGGTCATCATCACCCGCAACCGCGACCAAGCGGTCGTCATGCTTTCGCTCGACGATTACGAGTCCCTGCAGGAAACCGCCTACCTGCTGCGCTCCCCCGCCAATGCGCGCCGCTTGCTTGCTTCCATTGAAAGCCTCAACAAAGGGAAAAGGATCAAGAAGAGCCTCAAAGACTTGGTGGATGCATGAACCTGGTTTTCTCGCCGCAGGCTTGGGAGGACTACCAGCACTGGGTGCAAACCGACCGGAAACTGGTCCGGCGGATCAACGAACTGATCAAGGACACCACGCGCAGTCCCTACGAAGGCATCGGCAAACCCGAACCACTGCGGCATGCGCTGGCCGGATTCTGGTCGCGTCGCATCAACGAAGAGCACCGCATGGTCTATCGCGTCACCGGCAACAATCTCGAGATAGCCCAACTGCGCTTCCACTACGCGAAGTAGCTTCCGGCGCCGACCAAACCATCACCGGCGACCAACGCCGGCAGAAATTAGCCAAGACCATCGGGCTATCGGTGGTCAAAGTTCCCGCGACCGGCCGCTGAACGCGCCTCGCCGAGCGCGGCCGCAGGAAAGTGAAATGAGATCAGGTTTTGCCAAGAAACTCTTCGAGGACACCACGAATCAACGGTATCTTCTCCGTAGCTGCTTTCCAGACGAGAGCAACGTCAACGTGGCCGTAGTCGTGAGCCATGATATTGCGCATGCCGCGCATTTGTCGGAAGGGTAGCGTGGGCAGTTGGGCGCGCGTCGCTTCGGACAGGTGGGCTGTGGCTTCACCGATGATTTCGATACGTCTGATCACGGCATCCTGCTTCTCGGTGTCCTCGAAGAAAACCCCGGAAGACACGCCGGCCACGTAGCTCTCGACCAGCAAACAGGCCTCGCGGATATCGCGCAGGCGACCGAGCTGGTCAATCTCCATAGACGGTGACCGCCGTGGCCAGAATGTGCTCGCGAGCCAAGCGGTTCGACGAAGCCTCGAGTCGGTCGCGCAAGACAAAATCAACCGGACGACCGAGCAACTCTTCGACTTCCCCGGCCATTTCAAAAAGCTCATCGGCAGGCACGGTTGCCGGGTTATCCAGGGTCGCCAGCAAGTCGATATCGCTGTGCGCCTGCTGTTCTCCCCGCGAGAACGACCCGAAGACAGCCAAGTGCCGCAACCGGTGCCTGCGGCAGAAGGGAGCAAGCTTGGGACGAATCTCGTCGAGAAACGCCGTATTGGTCGGTGCGGTCACGACTTCATCTTTCCGCGCCAGCACGGCCTCACGCAAGCACCAAGAGCTAGCGCTGCCCAGCACGCCCGCACTTTAGGCGAGCACTTCAAACTCGATCCCGGCGCCTTCCTCTGAATTCGCTGACGCGGCATTTGCGCCGCTTTTCCTGATCAGAGCGTTTTTAGTTTTTCTGCAGCCGCGAAAGGATCCGCCGCAAACCCCTCAATTCGTCGGCGAGGATGCCGACGCTGCATTCCCCCCGATTTAGCGTGGCGCGACGGCAGTGGAGCGGTTACCACCATGCGGTGCGCATTTTCCGCCCAACCCTCTGCGCGAGCGTCCTCCTGGCCACGGCAGCGATCGTTGCCGCGAGTCCTTCGCAGACCGTCCTGCTCAGCCCGCCGCCCTCGGACGGACCGGTCGAGGTCCGTGTGGGCTTCCAGTTGATCGACATCAATGCGATCGACGAACAAGACGAGACATTCCAATTCAGCGGTGTTTTGACCGTGCAGTGGAAGGATGAACGGCAGGCGTTCGATCCGGCCGCCGAGGGCGTGGCGGAAAAATTTTACCAGGGCAACTTCCAGTTCAACGAAATCTCGCCGGCTTGGTATCCGGAAATCTCTTTGCTCAACGTGGCCGGCATGTTCGAGAAGGGCGAGCCGCTGTGCCGGGTCAGCCCGGACGGCACATGCACCCTGATCACGCCGGTCAACGCCACCGCCAAATCCCTGCTCAAGCTGCGTCACTACCCCTTCGACCGCCACAACCTGCGCATCGTCTTCGGCATTCCCGGTTACGCGAGTTCCGAGGTGGCCATGAAGCCGCTTCCCCTTGCCGCCCTCGCCCCGGAGGAGATCCATCTTCCGCAGTGGGAGTTGCTCGGCAAACGCAGCACGACGGAAGAAATTCTTTCCACCACCCCGGGCAGCGACGCGCCGACTTCGGCGTTCGTCGTCGAGTTGGACGTCAAGCGCCAGCCGCTTTTTGTCCTGCGCCTCGTGGTCGGCCCGCTTTTCCTCGTCGTTGTTCTTTCCTGGTCGGTCTTTTGGATGGACCGCGCCTCGGTCGGCGACCGCATGAGCGTGTCTTTCGTCGGACTGCTCACCGCGGTGGCCTATCAGATCATCCTCGGCGACATCCTTCCGCACATTGCCTACCTGACGCCGGTCAATGTCTTCGTGAACCTGAGTTTCATGGTCATGTGCGCCAGCATCGTGGTGAATCTCGTGGTCGGCGAACTCAACCGCAGCGGGCAGGGCGACAAAGCCGATGCCCTGGATAACCGCTGCAAGGTTCTCTTTCCGGTGGTTTACCTGTCCCTGCTCGCCATCGTAGCCACCGTCTTCGCGGTGAGATTCTGAGGCGTGCTCCCGCGCCTCACTCCGGGCGCTGTTTCCAAAACATTGATTTGAGCGGGTGCTCGTCGAGCACGTTGCCCGCGACGCCGCCGAGCTTGTCCGCATCGTAGAGCTGGATGCCGACGTAGAAATAAAGCGGACAAATCGGCGCCTGCTCGCAGACGAGGATTTTTTCCGCCTCGCGAAGGATGGCGAAGCGCGCGGCCGGATCGGTTTCCGCCGCCGCATCGGCGATCAGTCGGTCGTAGCGCGGATCGCTCCACCCCGTGCGGTTGTTCCCGCCGCCGGTGACGAACATGTCGAGGAAGGTGTTCGGGTCGGGATAATCGCCCACCCAGCTGGACCGCGCGATGTCATAGTCCAGCCGGCTCATCGAGTTGAGGTAAACTTTCCATTCCTGGCGAAGGAGCTGCACATTCACCCCGAGTTCGCGGCGCCACATGCTCTGCAGTTCGATGGCGATGGCCTCGTTCAATTCCCCCTCGCTGTAGAGATAGTTGACCATGGGGAAGCCTCCCCCACCGGGGTAGCCGGCCTCGGCAAGGAGGCGCTTGGCCTCGGCGATGTCCTGCTTGCCGCATTCA
>CAYQMP010000199.1:0-4242 GCA_964418615.1 uncultured Chthoniobacter sp.
TCCGCTTCACCCTGCTCAACATGATGCACAGCCGCATCGCCTACACGCAGGACGAGGAGAAAGCGGAGAAAGCCGAGGCCGAGGCCAAGGCGATGGCTTGAGGTACGTTAGGGACACGCGGCTCGCGTGTCCGTTGGAGAAAGAACGGACGAGCGAGCCGCTCGTCCCTACCTTCGGAATCAATGCTTGCCACCTTCTGGCTTGGACCGCTTCGCGCTTCGGCTTAAGCAAAACCCATGAGCGCCGCACCCGAGCTGGTTTGGATCAACCGCCAGCGTGCAGTGCGGCCCAAGCAACTGCGGCTGCCGGATGTTCGCACCGCCGTTGAGCGCGCCTGGCCCAAAGTGGTCGAAGCCGAATGCCGCGGATCGGTCCTGCGCCGCCTGCCGGAAATTTCTTTCGTGCTCGTGTCCGACGCGCGCATTGCCGCGCTGCACGACGAATTCATGCACGACCCGACGCCGACCGACGTCATCACCTTCCGCCACGGCGAAGTTGTCATGAGCGCGGAAACCGCGCGCCGCGAGGCGCGCCGGCACAAGTTGCCACTTCCGGAAGAAATTGCCCGCTACGCCGTGCACGGACTTCTTCATCTTGCCGGTTGGTCGGATGCCGAGTCTGGTGCCGCCGCCGACATGCATGTCATGCAGGAGAAAATTTTGCGCCGCGCCCTGCGCGGTTTGTGCTAACTTCCGCCATGCTCCAGCCCGTGCCCGTTGCCGATCCCGCCGCGGAAATCGCCGCGTGGTGGCGACTCGTCGAATTGTGCCTGCCCTCGCACGACCAATGCGGAGCGCTGACTTTCGCACCATCCGGACCGGAGACCCTCGAGGCCGATTGGGAGCGTTGGGTGGGGGACACGTTTTTGCCGGTTCTTCATCCGTCGCTCCTCGCCATGCAAAACGCCGCGGCGTCGCAGGACTCCGTCCGCTTGTTGACCGAAGATGCCGCGCTCGGCACCGCTTTGTCCGGTAAGGCGGCAGCTCGCAGTCTGTCGGCCGGACGCCACTTGCTCATGTCTTTCCAACCTCCGCAAGGCGCCAAGCTTCTCGAGCGCTTGCGCGACGCGGTGTCGTCACGCGGCGATGCCGGGCATCTCGCCACTGTCTTTGCCGCCCGCGGCCATGTTTTCCATTTGCCCTTCGTGCAGGTGGCCGGGGCCCTGCTCCTCGCCGAGTGCGTGCTCGGCGCCGATGCGGTCGGGGTCACCTTGCCGGCCGGCCGGACCATCGACCTGATGCAGGGTGCGATGGATTCCATGGCGGCGGTCCCCGCGGTCCGGTTGCTGGCGGTATGAGTCAGGCGGGGGTCATTACCGAGATCGACACGCGGGACGAGGATGCATTGGCCACGCCGTGGAATGTCGTGGTGCACAACGATCCGGTGAACCTCATGTCTTATGTCACTATGGTCTTCCAGCGCGTGCTGGGTTTCCCGCGCGACAAAGCGACCAAGCACATGCTCGAGGTTCATCACAAAGGCCGCTCGCTCGTCTGGTCCGGCGAACGCGAACGGGCCGAGGCCATCGTCGAGCAACTCCACGGCTATCTCCTGCTCGCCACGCTGGAACAAGCGGAGCTCTGAGTGATGCGTTTCCGCCGCGCCTCGGCCGACTCGTGGGAGCTCCGCGAGATCCATCCGCTTTTCGCTTCGCTCTTGGTCGAGTTGCCCAAGGTCGCCTCGCGCCACAGGAAAGCCCAGGCCCGGCTTTACCCGGACCCGACCGGCGGCTCGGAGGACGCGCAGCTGCGCCGTGATTGGAAAGAACACGTGCGACCCGAGTTGGAGCGCTTGTTCGCCAACAGCCGCGACATCGTGGCGCGCGATCTGGAAGGACTTGGACACAACGGTCAGGGGACCAAGGTGGTCATTCCCGCCGGCCATCTTGATGCGTGGCTCAACGCGCTCAACCAAGCGCGGCTGGTCATCGTGGAGGAAAACCAGTTCGCCGAATCCGACCTCGACCACCGCGAGCCGCCCGATCTGGCCACGCGCCGCGGTTTGTCCCTGCTCAAGATCCACTTCTACGCGCACCTGCAGGAACTTCTCGTCGAGGCGGCGGGCTGACCATGCCCGCGGCCGAGACCACCGAGGCCATTCTGTTGCGCCGTGCCCGCTTCGGCGAATCCAGCTACGTCCTGATCTGGCTCTCGCCGGAACATGGCAAAGTTCGCACCGCCGCCCGCGGCACGGCGCGCCGCGATAGCAAATTGCGCGGACGGCTGGATCTCTTCTACCACGCCGAAGTGCAATTTGCCGCCGGACGCAAATCCGATCTTCACGCTTTGCGCGAACTGAAACTGCTTGAAACTTGGGAGGGCCTGCGCGGGAACTACGCGCGTCTCCTCGCCGCCTCCTATTTCGCGGAACTGTGCGACCTGCTCTCCGAGCCCGCCCACGCCGCGCCGGATTTGTTCGATTTGCTCCGCCGCGCGCTCGGACATCTCTGCGCGAACGATCCCACGCGCCGCTCGGTGGAATTTTTCGAGTCGGAGACCTGCCGCGTGCTCGGTTTCGGTCACTCCGGCAACGCCCTCGGCGCCATCGAAGCCCACGGAGGCCGCGTGCCGGCCAACCGCCGCCGCTTGGCCGAAGTAATCGGCTAACGGTTCCCGATTGTGTCGTTGCTGTGGGGGCGCTGTGCTATTAACTTCCGCACATGGCGCCGGCCGCCTCACCGGATCACCCCGAGTTCGTCGCGCGGGACAAGGTGGCCTTGTCCATGGAGGTCGCGGGCGACAAAGCGTCTGCCCGCGGCGACGAGCGCGAAGCGCTTTCTTGTTGGGCTGAGGCGCTGGAAATCCTGACCAACCGCGCCCGCTCCGCCGAAGCCGCACGGGTGGCATCGAAGATGGCCATGACCGAGGAAAATCTCGGCGAGTCGGAATCCGCCTGCGCCCACTACGCGCAAGCGGCCGATCTGTACAAGCTGGCCGGGGATTTGCACCGAGTGCCCATGTGCCTCAACAACCTCGCCATGCTGCGCAAGCTCTCCGGCGAATTGGAGGAAGCCTCCGTTATCCTCGGACGCGCCTTGGACGAAGCCTCCCGCTGCCACGGATCGGTCCATGGTGAAACAGCGCTCATCGCCACCAACCTCGGGGCCGTCCTCTGCGAATGCGGCGACCTGCTCGGCGCCGAACAGCGCCACATGCAGGCCCTCGGCATCCGCGAGCAACTTTTCGGACCGAACCACCCCGAAGTCGGTCTCAGCCTCGGACACCTCGCCGTCATCCACCAAATGCACGGCGACCACGAACGCGCCCGCAGTTTCTACACCGCCGCGTTGGAAATCCTCGACCAATTCCCCCGCCTCCACCAAACCGAGCGCAGCATCCTCCGCGAAAATCTCGAGGGTCTGTAGGAGGCCGGAGCGGAATATCGCGCCGGGACGGCGCGATCCACCTCGCCAGACGTCCAGAAGCTCGGGGGACGTTGGTAAAAGCTGCAGTCTGGCGTTCGGGAACCGCCGGCCGCGGCATCACTTCTCGGCCAACAATTCCATCTTGGCCGCCGCGAGCTCCTTGCGCTGGCGTTTGCCGATTTTCGGGTATTCGAGATTAAGCGAGTCGAGGGCCTCGATCACCGCGGCGGCGACCACCACGCGGGTGAACCACTTGTTGTCGGCGGGAACGACATACCACGGGGCGTCTTTCGTCGCGGTGTGGCGGATGGTTTCCTCGTAGGCTTTTTGGTAGTCGTTCCAGAACTGCCGCTCGTGCGAGTCGGCGGTGGAAAATTTCCAATTTTTCTCCGGCGTGTCGATGCGGGCGAGGAAACGCTTCTTTTGTTCGGCTCGGGAGACGTTGAGGAAAAATTTGCAGATGATCACGCCATTGCGTGTGAGGTAGCGCTCGAAAGCGCGGATGTCTTCGAAGCGCTGGGACCACAGGTCTTTGGTCAGGAGTTTCCGCGGGATCTTCTGCTTGGCCAGGATTTCCGGGTGGACGCGGACGACGAGCGTTTCCTCGTAGTAGCTGCGGTTGAAAATGCCGATGCGTCCGCGCTCGGGCACGCGCTTGCTGCAGCGCCAGAGGAAGTCGTGGTCGAGTTCCTCGCTGGTCGGTGCCTTGAAGGAATGCACCTCGCAGCCCTGCGGGTTGACGCCGGACATGACGTGCTTGATCGCGCCGTCTTTGCCCGCCGCATCCATCGCCTGGAAAATGAGGAGGATGGCCCACTGGTCCTGGGCGTAGAGTTTGTCCTGCAGAGCGGACAGCGCCTGCACGCCTTGGGCCAGCG
>CAYQMP010000200.1:0-4188 GCA_964418615.1 uncultured Chthoniobacter sp.
TTGCATGGACAGCTTCCGCGGACACCACACCCTTGGCGGCCATGGCACCTGTGGCCCTGACCGTGACAAGCGACTCCTCCGGCGCGCTGGAGATCACCACCGGCGACAGCCGCGCCTTGGAAGAATGCCGTCCCTACCTCGCCAGTCGCGCGGTGGGCGCCTCGGCCTGGGACGAGGAATATTCGACTTACAAAGTGCTCTCCGCCACCGACGAGGAACTCGTGTTGGAGGCCTCCTTCGCCAAAGCGAAAGCCGTCGTGACGGTGCGAAGGGACGGCGCCGGACGGCAAGAGTTTTCCGGCCGGCTGGAGAACACCTCGTCCGAAGCGATCGAAATCGCCCGGTTTCACTATCTCGACGGCCTCGTGGCCGATCCATCGACGAAATTGTTGGCCCTCAAACAATTTGAAAAGCGGGCCGGCGGCATTGTGGAGCCCTCCGCGGAATTGCCGCCCCCGCGCGAAATCAGCGAGGAGCGTTGGACCCGCTTCGGCGTGCACTGGCCGCGTCTGTCGGATCCGATCCATGACCGCCCCAACACCGGAATATCGATGGATGCCGGCATGCTCGGCGAGGATTGGAACAGCGCCGGTTTTTTCTTCGGTTTCACCGGCCCCGGCACAGCTTTCGGGCAAATCGGCCTTCGCACGGTCAAAAAACCGCTGTCCTTCTTCGCCGGAGTTTTGCTCGATGCGGTCCGACTCGACCCCGGATCTTCGCGACCGTTGGAAAACATGCTTCTGTCCTTCGGCGACCTGCAAGACGAACTCCGCCATTGGGCCGCGGTCACGCGCGGCGAACTCGCTCCGGAGACGGAGATCTCGCCCCATCCACTGGTGGGCTACTGCTCTTGGTATCAAAAAGCCAAGGACATCCAACCGGACGACATCCGGCGCGCGCTCGATGGATTTTCCGGCTTCGAGGCGCCGCCGGGAGGACACACCATCCAGATTGACGACGGTTTCCAAGTAAGCCCCGGTGACTGGAGCGGCCGCGACGCTTGGCGCACGGAATTGCCGAAGCTTGCCGCGGAGATCGAAGCAAAGGGATTCATCCCCGGCATCTGGATCGCCCCGACCGCCATCCACGCCAGTCACCCCATCGTGAAAGAACACCCCGAGTGGTTACAGCGCGATGCCGACGGCGAATTCAGTGTGCGGTTCGGCAATTGGAAAAATTTCAACGGCATGACCGATGGCCAGACCTACTTCCTTGATCCCGATCACCCGGGCGCCCGCGAGTTCATCGCGCAGACCCTCCGCGACTTGCGGTCGCAAGGTTGGCGCTATTTCAAAATCGACTTTGCCTACGTGGCCAGCGCCAACCGGGCGAAGCATGATCCCTACAAAACATCCTACGAAACACTCCGCGACCAATGGCGGCTTTTCCGGGAGGCCCTCGGTCCGGATGTGCTGATCAATGCGTGCACCGGCGGGCTATTTCGCTATCAGGTGGGCCAGGTCGAAATCGGCCGGATCGGGGGCGACATCGGACCCGAAATGCCCAAGATCCGGCGCAACCTGGCGGAACTCTTGCTCCGCCTGCATGTCAACGGCATCTGGTTTCAAGCCGATCCGGACGTTTTCTACATGCGCGAGGAGAAATCGAAGATCGGCTTCGAGCAGTCCCATCTGCTGACCGCCACCCAAGGTCTGTTGGGCACCGTCTTCATTACGTCCGACTTTGCGGACCAATGGAGCAAAGCGTCAACCGATGTCGTGAAAAGCTATTGGAACAAGCAGGGCCCGCGCCGGCCGGTCGCGCAGCGTTTGATCCTGACCCCCGAGGGCTTGCCTGCTGCCATCGCAGTCACCCAGGAAGATGGCGAGGTCATGGTGGGACTTTACAATTGGGACACCAAACCGCGGGATGTCTCGATTGAATTGAAGCAGCTTCGCATCCCGGACACGCTGTCTAGCAGCCCGCGACTGAGCTCGATCGGCAACGAGAGCGTGGATTGCAAAGACGGCACGCTCACGGTCCGCTCCCAGCCGGCCGAGAGCCTGCGCATCGTGACTTTGTCGGCCGAGGATCAAGCAGTCCTTCCGCCGGAGACCTGAGGCCCGGGTGCGATTGCGATAAACTTGCATTGAAACTCTCCGGCCCGCGTTGCCGCGAACAGGATGCCCGGTAGGATCTCCGAATGACCCCCGGAGCTCTGCGCCTGCTGGTCGTGGTGTGTGTTTTGACAACGGGAGCGTGGTCTTGCGCGCAGGCCAACGAGATCATTTTCTTCGTCGGTCCCTCCGGCGACGACACCGCCGACGGTTCCTCGCCCGCCCAAGCCTTCCGCACCCTCGAGCGCGCCCGCGATGCCGTGCGCGAGAGCAAAGCGGCCGCACCCGACCAGACCCACATCGTCGAACTCCTCCCCGGCACCTTCATGAGGGATCGCACCCTTCAGCTCGAAAAGTCGGATTCCGGCACCGAGGGCGCGCCGGTCATCTGGCGTTCCAGCGAACCCCGCCGTGCCGTTCTCTCCGGAGCGCGCATCTTCCGCTTGGACGAGTTCGCCAAACCCGCAGACACTGCCCTGCTCGAGCGCCTCGATCCCGCCGCCCGCAAGCACATCCGCGTGCTGGATCTGCGCAAGGAAGGCCTGCAACACACCGGACCATTCCCCCCCGTGTTCAGCGACCGCGGAGGGATTTTCGAGTTGTTCGATGCGCAAGGCCGTCTGCCCCTTTCGCGTTGGCCCGACGACGGATACACGACGATGGGGGAAACCCTGGTCATCGGCGACGAGAACACCCCAGGGGTCTTCCGATTCAAAGGCGACCGACCTTTGCGGTGGCTGAAAAATCCAAATGTCTGGCTCAAAGGCCAATGGCGCGTCGGCTGGGAGGATCCCGCCATTCGCGTCGCCAGCATCGACGCCGAGAACCGAAAGATTACTTTTGCGGCCGGCATCTACCGCGGCATCGGTTCGAAATACCACCGTCCGGAGGACGGTTCACCCATCGGCTCCGGCGAAGAGCCTTGGGCGGCCATCAACCTCCCCGAAGAAGTCGATCGCCCCGGCGAGTGGGCCATCGACTTCGCCACCGGCCAGCTTCTTGTCTGGCCGCGCGATACGGATCCCGCGGCGGAAATCATCATCACCCAATTCGACGGACCGATGATCCGCGTGGACGACGCGAGCCATCTCATGTTCGAAAACCTCGCCATCCGCCATTCCCTCGGCGACGGCATCGTGCTGGAAGATGTGGATCACTGCCTCGTCGCCGGTTGCGTCATCCGTGACATCGCCGGACGCGGCATCGTCCTCCATGGCATGAATTCGGGCATCATGAGTTGCGACATCCACGACATCGGCGAAGGCGCGGTCTATGTGAGCGGCGGTGACCGCAAGACGATCACGAAGTCGAACAACTTCATCCTCAACAACCACCTCCACAATTTCGGCATCCTCAAGCGCCAATACTCGCCCGGCATCGGCGTCGGCATCCTCGACAACCCGGCCGACCCCGCCAAAGTGCGCGATGCCGTCGGCATCCGCTGCGCCCACAACATCATCCACCACGCGCCCCGCGACGCCTTCCTCTACGCCGGCAACGACAACCTCTACGAATTCAACGAGGTTTACTACTGCGGCTTCGACACCAAAGACACCGGGGTTTTCTATTCCGTGCTCGACTGGACGATGCGCGGGAATGTCATCCGCCACAACTTCATGCACAACACCATCGGCGGGGTGAACCCCGACGACGGCGCCTCCGGCAACCTCGCCTACGGCAATGTCTTCGTCGGGCCGCGCATCGGCGTGTGGATCGCCTCGGGAGCGGACAACATCACGCGCCACAACATCTTCGTGAAAGACGAAGGCGAAGTCTTCGCCATGGACGACCGCGGGGTCAGCCGCGGTTACGCCACCAACTCCCGTCTCATCAACCGCGTGAAGGAACTCAACCCCGACCAGGACCCTTGGAAAACCGCCCATCCGGAAGTCGCCACCATGCTGACCAACCGCCCCGAACTCCCGTGGCGCACCGAGTTCAGCGGCAACCTCATCGTCGCGAAAAATCCCGCCCCGCCACGCCTCAACATCGCCGACGAATTCAAAACCAACCCCGCCATCATCCTGATCAAGGACAATGTCACCATCACCAACGACCCCGGCTTTGCCAATCCGGCCGCGTTCGATTACTCGCTGCCGGAGGATGCGGAAGTGCTCCAAAAGATTCCCGG
>CAYQMP010000201.1:0-4186 GCA_964418615.1 uncultured Chthoniobacter sp.
CGTCCAAGTTGCGGGTGGTGCTGTCGGATCGGCAAGCGAAGCGGAGGCATACCCGCGTGCCGGCCGGTGCGGCCTAGTTCGAGTCCGTGTTGGACGAGATGGTGCCTCCGCCGCCTCCGCCTGCGAATCCGGAGGGCAGGGGCACGGACCCACCGCTGCCGCCGGTGCCACCTCCGCCTCCGCCCCCGTCCGAGGAGGCTGCGGCCACGGCAGCATTGACTGCATCCGGGTTGGCATCCGGAACGGCCGCGATCACGGCATCGGCCACAGCGCCGGCACTGCTGGGAACGGTCTGGGCCACGGCCGCGGCGACCGATGTTGCGGCGTTGGGAATTCCGGCGGCGGACGCAACTGAGGCTGCTGCTGCGGCGATAGCGGGAGCGGCGCTGGGCACGACTGAGGCGATGATGGCCGCAATGCGCGGCGCCTCGGCCGGTATGAACACGGTGGCTGCTGCGGTGATGGCGGCGGCGTCACCCGGACTGGCGGTGGCCAATCGCTGCGCGGCTTCGAGAAGGGCGTTGGAGTCTTGCCCGGGGCCGAAAGCGTTGCCCAAAGTTTGGGCGATCGATTTGGCTGCCGCATCGGAGGCATCTTGGTCCTTGGCCACTTCCTCTGCCTGGGCAATCTGGCTGGCGAGGTTTTGGGCCGAGGCAGGTGCTAGCAGGGCGATGAGGAGGACAAGGATGACCGCGACTGCGGAATATTTTCGCGAATTGGGGTTCATAGTTTCATACAAGGTAGGCTGCCGGTGATCTGCAAGGAAAATCTCGGCCGCAACCTCCTTCATTGAGGAGGGGGCTGTCTCGCGGCTAGATTTGGCTCCGGTGTTACCCGCTTCTCTCAACTGGCTCTCTGCGGCCCTGCTGGCGGCGGGATTGGTCGCCTCCCAGGTTCTTCTTGGTGGTTGGTGGTATGCCGCGCTTGCCGTCCCCGGCTACCTGCTGGTCGGCGCAGCCGCGGTGGTTGCGGGGATGCTTTTTTGGCGCTCTCTCGGCGCCCCGGCGGCATGGTGTGTGGGGGCAGCGCTGCTCTTCGGCGGTTTCCTCCTCTGGCGCCAGTCGGCGAGCCCCGATGCCTATGCCGCGCGGGATGACACTTGGCTCCTCCTCGGGGCGCTGTCCGTTTATCTCACTGCGGCGTGGCAACTGCGCGGCGATGGGGCCCGCTGGCTCGTGCTCGGCACAATTTGCGTCTTGGTCGTCGTCCAGACGGCGTTGGCCGTGGCGCAATTCACGGCCGAAGCGCCGTTTCATCCTTGGGCGGAGCTGGGACCGCAGCTCGGCCTGCCGCGCGGCGGCGAGGCAATGGCCAACCAAGGTTTTGTTTCCGGCACACTGGCCAGTCGCGGCTCGCTCTCGGCAGTGCTTCAGGCTTCGACCTTTCTTGCGCTCGGCATGCTGGTTTGGGGGCGGGAAAACGTAACGATCAAGTTGCTCCTGCTCTGGGTGACGGTCGCCGGTTTTGCCGGGCTCACCTTGTGTCTTTCGCGCGCGGCTTACCTGGGCGTGGCGGCTGGCTTGGTCATGTTCGCGCTGGTCAGTTTTTTCGTGCTCAACCGAGGGGCGCTGGCCCACCGGTTCTGGCTCACTGCGGGTGCACTCGCCGCCTTGGCTGCGGCGCTGTTCGTGGCTTTTTTTGTCGGGCTGGAGAGCATCGCGGTGCGCTTGCGTTTCGACGCGTTGGGTCTCGATGCCTACCGCGAATCGCTCTGGTTCACCGTCGCGCCTCCCATGCTCGCCTTGGATCCGTGGTTCGGGACGGGAGCGAACATGTTCGACCAGCTCTCGCTGCGCTATCGCGGAAACAGTCTGGCGGGTTTGCCGGTGCACGCGCACAACGACTGGCTGCAATTGCTCATCGAATACGGGCGCATCGGACTCATCTTGGGGTGCCTGTTTTTTGTCGCGCACCTGGCCTCCGGTTGGCGCACTGCGTTGCGGCTGGCCCGCGAGACACCGCCCGCGGGCTTGCTGCCGCGAAGCACCGAGCTCGGACTTCTCACCGGTGCACTGGCCGTGCTTGTGGCGCAGGCGGTCCATTCTATTTTCGACTACCGTCTGCACGTGCAGGCTTCCGCTCTGCTCGTGGCATTGGCCGCTGGCTGGATCGCCGCGGCGCGCGGCTCCGCAACGGCCGGCTTCGTGCCTTGGTGGCTGAAAACGCTCGGTCTGCTCCCGGCGGTGGCGGGGGGTCTTCTCCTATGGTCGGTCGGCCGCGACGGTCCCGCGGAGGGCAAGCTTTGGCAGGCCATGCAGGCCAGGGAGCGCGGTGAGGCGGGCGAAATGTGGAGGTTGGCCGGCGAGGGGCTCGATCTCGCCCCAACCCATCCTCGTTTGCTTATGGCGGCGGGCGAGGCTGCGGTGACCCAGGGCAACTTGGCGGATTCCGCCACGGAGCGGTTCGAGTGGTATGTCCGCGCGGCCGACTTGTACGAGGCTGCCGCGCAAGAGAGACCTTATATGGCGCAAGCCTTGCGGGAGACAGCCTTGGCCCGCGATTGGTCCGGCCGCCCTGCGCAAGCCTTGCCGCTTCACTTGCGCGCCATCGCCAGGGATCCGGATCAAGCGCGGGGCTACGAATACCTCGGTCTGCACTTTTGGCGCTCGGGGCGTCCTGACGAAGCGGAGCGCCTTTTGCGCATGGCCCGGAGGTTCCCCGGATCGACGCTGGCACGCGAATTTCTCGAGCGCATTCAGGAAGAGCGGTCGCGCCGTCCTTCGCCGGGAGAAACCTTTTGACAGGCCTTGGGTGTCGGATCGACCTTGTTCGCGTGATGGTGCTTATTCGCGTCGCCAAAAATGTCCTGCTTGTGGTCGCGGCCAGCCTCTTCGTTTTCCTGGGGTCCGGTTGCGATTGGGAGGTCAGCAAAGTGCCTCTGCCCAGGCCCAGTCCGACGCCCACACCTTCCCCAACGCCGGTGATCAGCCTTGGTGAGGCGGCCTTGACACCGGCCGAGTCAGCAACCCGCGTTACCACCACGCTGACCGAGCAAGTTGCGCTGGCCAACGCCGACTTGATCACTTCAGCCAGTTCCGCCGCGGTCGGGCAGGCAGCCGAATTCGAGAGCGCAGCCCGCAAGGCCGCGGTTGCGCCGGTGTCGGCCTCCGCTGATCTGGCCGAAGCAGTCGGCGCGCTGGCCGAAGCGAAGCGGTCTTACCAAAAAGCGGAAGCCGCGGTGTTTTATGTCAATCCGGAATCCGCCGACGAGCTCTCCGCCCAACCCGATCCGCTTGGGGCCGGCGCGGAGGACGAAGTGATCGACGCCTTCGCAGAGGTTGAGCGGAGTCTGGACAAGTTGGTGCGTTTGACCGCCGACGAATTGGATGAGGAAAAGCTGGGGGAAGTTTTGACCGCCTTGCCGGAATTGGCCGGTTGGTCGGGCCGGTTGCGTGCGGACATGCAGGCCATTGCCGAAGCATGGTCCCCCGGCGCGGCGTCGAGTTTCCGCGAAAGATATTTTCTGGCGTCTCCGGACATGGCCATCGCCCGCATTTTCCAAGGTTTGCTCGCGCAAAGCGGAGACGTCATTCCCCGGCTTTGGCTCGACGGTGCGGTCAAGCCGGATGAAGTGACAGGCCGCACCGATGCCCTGCGTGATCTTTATCTCGGTATCTCGGAGGAAAACCCCGGCGGCAAAGGATTGCACGATCTGGTTTTTGCCGCGGCGCCGGCACAAGCCATGGCCACCTATGGCGCCATGGCGCAAGCTGCCGCCTTGGCTGACGCCCTTGCGCTCGCGCCGGGCAACGAGGAAACACGCCGCCAGTTGCTTGTCGCGCTGGAGAATGTCACACGGCAACTCGAGCTTTCCGCTGCCGCGGTGGGAATCCAGATCGTCGAAGTTGCAGAGTGATCAGACGGCCTGCCCGGCGGCCCACGCGCTGGCCCAAGCCCACTGGAAATTGTAGCCGCCAAGCCACCCGGTCACATCGACCACTTCACCGATGAAATACAAACCGGGGACATTTCGCGCCTCCATCGTCTTGGAGGAAAGATCGCGGGTGTCGATCCCGCCGAGCGTCACTTCCGCTTTGGGATAACCCTCCGTCCCCGAGAAATCGACCGGCCATGCGTGCAACTTCCGCCGGGTTTCCTCCCGCTCGCGCGCCGTCCACTGGGCGACTGGTTTGTTCGGCGTGCAGCGGGAGCACCAGACATCGGCGAAGCGCTTGGGCCAGACGGT
>CAYQMP010000202.1:0-4186 GCA_964418615.1 uncultured Chthoniobacter sp.
CCGCTTTCCGCCGCGGAGTTCGCGCCGGTCTTCGTTTCCGGCGCCGTCCTGCAACGCGACATGCCCGTGGAAATCTGGGGAACCGGACGCGACGGCGAAGCAGTGACGGTGGAAATCGGCGGGCAGAGCAAATCCGCAACGGCCCAGGACGGACGCTGGAGTGTCACGTTGGACCCAATGCCGGCCGGCGAAGGACTCACGCTGCAATTGCGCGGCGAGAAGGAGACGACGCTCTCCGATATCGCGGTGGGCGAAGTCTGGATCTGCAGCGGCCAGTCGAACATGGAATGGCGTCTCAGCGGATGCGCTCCTCTCTACGAGGATGTCATCGCCGCGGCGAACGACCCGGCCATCCGCGAATTGAAGGTTCCCCTGCGCACGCAGGCCGTGGATCCGCTGCCGCCGCTGGTTTGGAAAACATTCACGAAAGACAACGCGCGCCATTTCGCGGCGGTGCCCTACTTTTTCGCCGCGGAGTTGCGCCAAAAGCTCGGCGTGCCCGTCGGCCTGATCAATTGCGCGTTCGGCGGGACGCCCATCGAAGCGTGGATGGACACCGCCACCGTGCAGGCTTCCGGTGCGACCCAGGCCTTGGAGGAACACGAACGCAAATTAAAGGCCTTTGCCACGCCGGAAGATTACGAGAAGGCGTGGCAGGACTACGCAGCGGCCCTCAAGGACTACCAGGAACGCAAAAAGTCCGGCGTAAACGAGGCGGAACTCGGCGCGAAACCGGTCGAGCCTTACGGACCCCGCAGCAAGACCCGGCCCGGCGGCCTGCATGAAAGCATGCTGGGCGTCATCCGTCCCTACACTGCCCGCGGCGTGCTGTGGTATCAGGGCGAAAGCAATGGCGGCAAACCGGGATACGAGCAACTTTTGCGCGGCTTGATCGGCTCTTTCCGCAAGGAATGGAACGAACCCGCCTGGCCATTTCTCATCGTGCAGGTCTCGTCGCCCACGGCCCGCTGGCCGGATGACGAGGAACCTTATGCCATCTTGCGCGAAGCCCAGCGTGCCGTCGCCGCCGGCACGCCGCAGACCGGCCTCGTGGTCACGCTCGACCACGGCGAGAAAGGCGACGTGCATCCGAAAGCCAAACAACCGGTCGGCGAACGATTGGCCCGTCTCGCGCTCGGGAAGGTCTACGGCGACGACACCCTCCAAGCCCAGAGCCCGATGGCGCTCGCCGCGCGGCGGGACGGGTCGGACATCGAAGTCAGCTTCGATACCGTGAAGGGAAAACTCGTGACCCGTGATCCGGCGATGCCCACGCTCGAAATCCGCGACGCGACCGGCCACTGGCAGCCTGCCACTGGGGAAATTGCTTCCTCCGGGCAGACCCTCCGCGTGAAAGTGCCCGAAGGTGGGGGGCACATGGACGAAATCCGCTACGCTTGGCGCAACTTCTGCACCCTGTCGCTCTACACCGACGACGGCTTGCCGGTTGCTCCGTGGATCTTGAAGGTGAACCCGCAATGAGATCTTCATTCAGCTTTCTTCGTGACCGCCACGGTCGCGCGAACTTGCTCATAGTCATCGTTCTCTCGTGCCTCGCCGGCAGCGTGGCCACCGCGCAACCCGCAGAGAAACTTTGGGACATGTCCGCGCTGACGGCGCCACCGGAGGTCTTCGATTCGCCGGACATCCAGTCATCGGATCCCCGCATCCGCGCGCTCTTCTTCGCGGGGGCGTCCTATCGCGGGAAGGAAACCCGCATTTTTGCCTGGCTGGGAATGCCGGAGACGAAACCCGGGGAACAGGTTCCCGGCATCGTGCTCCTGCACGGCGGCGGCGGCACGGCCTTCGAATCATGGGTGAAACTCTGGGTCGAGCGCGGATACGCCGCCATCGCCATCGACCATTTCGGCTCCCTGCCCGTGCCGGAGAAAGAAAACCCGCGCCCGCGCAACCCGGACGGCGGGCCTCCGGGCGGGAGCAAAGCTTTTTCACAACTGGGCGAACCGCTTCGCGACCAATGGCCTTATCAGGCAATCACGGCGGCCATCCTCGCGCACTCACTGCTCCTCGCCCAACCCGGCGTCGATGCGGAGCGCACCGGCGTGACCGGAATCTCCTGGGGCGGCTACCTGACATGCCTGCTGGCCGGACTCGATGAGCGGCTGAAATTCGCCGTGCCGGTCTATGGCTGCGGCCATTACGAGGAAACCACCTTCGCGGGCGCCATGGAGAAACGGCCCGCCGATCAATCCGCGCTTTGGTATGCGCAATGGGACGCGAAAAATTACATTCCCGCCATCCGCCTCCCCACGCTCTGGGTCAACGGACCCAACGACAAATTTTTCTGGCCGCCTGCCTGGCAGAAAAGCCATCAGCAAATGCCCGCAGCCTTGCGCACCGTGAGCCTGCGTTTGGGCATGAAACACGGGAGCCCGCCCGCCGGCGATCCGCCCGAGGTTACGGCTTTCGCCGACAGCGTGGTGCGCGGCGGCCCAGGCTTGGCCAAAGCCACGCCCCCCCGGCGCGAAGGCGATGAGATCGTGGTGGACTTCGAGTCACCCCGCCCGGTGTCCAAGGCCGATCTGGTTTACACCGCCGACACCGAAAGCCCGTGGGAGAAACGCGTATGGGAATCCACCCCGGCGGAAATCGCCGGAACTTCGGTCCGGGCGGTGCTGCCGACCGACGCACGCCTCTACTATGTGGCGCTCGAGGACGAGCGGGGACTGATCAGCACAACGGATTACGAGGAAAAGCGATGAAGAAGAATACGGAGCAATTCTGCGCGTTCCCCCCGGACTTTTTGTGGGGCGTCGCCACGGCTGCCGCGCAAATCGAAGGCGCCGCTGCCGAGGACGGACGCGGCCCCTCCGTTTGGGACACCTTCAGCCGGAGGCCGGGGGCCACCGCCGGCAACGCCACGCCGGAGATGGCGTGCGACCATTACCACCGCTACCGCGAGGATGTGTCCCTGATGAAGGGCTTGGGGATCAAGGCCTACCGGTTTTCCGTCTCATGGTCGCGCGTGCTGCCCGACGGCACCGGCCGACCGAACGCGAAAGGTTTGGATTTTTACGACCGCCTCGTCGACGAGTTGCTGACGGCCGACATCGAACCGTGGATGACATTGTTCCACTGGGATCTACCCCAAGTGTTGGAGGACAGGTTCCGCGGTTGGGAGTCACGAGGATGCGCCGTTGCGTTCGCGGACTACGCCCTGCTGATGGCCAAGCGCTTGGGCGATCGCGTGGCCGGCATTTTCACCTTCAACGAGTTCATGTGCTTTCTCGACAAGGGCTTCGGATTCGATCCGGAACTTTTCGCCCCGGGCAAAAAGACCGACCGCGCCACACTGAACCGCGCCCGTCACAACGCGCTTCTGGCTCATGGTCTCGCGGTGCAAGCGATGCGCGCGGTGTCACCAAAGCCCCTTCGCATCGGTCTGGCCGAAAACGTGTCGCCATGCATCCCCATCACCGAACAAGAACCTCACATCGCCGCTGCGCGCGACGCATTCCGCGAGTCCACCGGGATGTATCTGGTGCCCATCATGGAGGGGGCCTACCACCCGGCTTATCTCGAGGCCGAGGGCGCCGATGCACCGGTCTTCACGGATGAAGAAATGCGCACCATCGCGGCGCCCCTCGATTTTCTCGGACTCAATCTTTACCACGGACGTTACATCCGGCATGACGCGGACAACCCGAAAGGCTGGAGCGAGGTGCCATGCGCGGAGCCTTATCCGCACATGCCGATCTACTGGCTGTCGATCGCGCCGCAAGTGCTTTACTGGGTGCCGCGCTTCGCAGCCGAACTCTGGCAACCGGCGGCACTATACATCACGGAAAACGGCTGCCCCTACCCCGACCAACCGGATGCGGATGGCGAAATTTGGGACACGGCGCGGGTCATGTATCTGCAGCAATATCTCATCCACCTGCACCGCGCGGTGGCCGAGGGCCTTCCGGTGCGCGGGTATTTCCTGTGGACCCTGATGGACAACTTCGAGTGGGCCTTCGGCTACACCAAACGCTTCGGCATCTGTTATACGGACTTCGCGACGCAAAGGCGGACTCCCAAGCTGAGCGCGCGGTTTTACCGGGATGTGATCCGGCGCAACGCGATCGGTTGAGTGGCAGCGAGCTCGAGACCGGGCGCCTGCGCAAGGGTTTGTCAGCCTCCTCATTACTTCTCTGCTCGGGCCACGGGTTTCGTTTGTCTTCGC
>CAYQMP010000203.1:0-4166 GCA_964418615.1 uncultured Chthoniobacter sp.
AGCCACGCTGCTGCCCAGGCCGCGGGAGCGGGGGATATCGCCTTCGATCGACCATGCGAATTCGCGATGAGCTACATGAGAAGCCTCGAAAAAGGCGGTCGCCGCGGCGTCCACCATGGCGTCGGGAGCGGCGTGCCCGCTACTGGAGACCGTCACGCGGTTGTGCAGATCCAGCGCCACGCCGAGGCAATCGAAGCCCGGTCCGAGGTTGGCGCTCGTCGCGGGAACACGCACGGTAACTTGATCCATAAGAATACTGGCCAGCTTGGCTGAAAGCATCCCGCCTGGCAAACCCACCCGCGCGGGAGAGTTTGCTTGCCGCGCGCCTGCTGCCACGGCGAAATAGCGGATTCCCATGAGCCTGCCCCACGAAATCCTCTCCCTTGCCGCGCGCGATGCCCGCGGACTCGCCATTGATGCCGTCACCGCCTGCAAGTCCGGCCACCTCGGTTTGCCCCTGGGTTGTGCCGAGATCGGGGCCGTCCTTTTCGGTGCGGCCCTGCGCTACAATCCGAAAGAGCCGCGCTGGCTCAACCGCGACCGCTTCGTCCTCTCGGCCGGTCACGGCAGCATGTTCCTCTACGCGTGGCTGCATTTGTCCGGCTACGACGTGCCGCTGGAGCAGGTGAAAAACTTCCGCCAACTCGGGAGCATCACCCCGGGGCACCCCGAGTTCGCCGAAACTCCCGGGGTCGAGTGCACGACCGGTCCGCTCGGGCAGGGGGTGGCCAACGCCGTGGGGCTGGCCATCTCCGGCAAAATGTCCGAGGCGCGTTTCAACACCGCCGAGCACCGCATCTTCGACCACAAAGTGGTCTGTCTGGCCGGCGATGGCTGCCTGCAGGAAGGCGTGGCCAGCGAGGCCTGCGCCTTGGCCGGTCACCTCCAGCTCGACAATCTCATCCTGATCTACGACTCGAACAACGTCACCCTCGACGCCATGGCGCTCTTCACGCAAAGCGAGGACACCATCGGACGCTTCAAAGCCTACGGCTGGGATGTGCTCGAGGTTGACGGGCAGAACATGGAGGAATTCCTTGCGGCCTATGACAAAGCGAAGTCGGCCAAAGGCAAGCCGCAGCTCATCGTGGCCAAGACGCTTATCGGCAAAGGCATTCCCGAAGTGGCGGGCACAAACAAAGCGCACGGCGAGGCCGGAGTGAAATTCGCCGATGCGGCACGCCAAGGTCTCGGGCTGCCCGAGGAGAAGTTCCATGTTTCCCCCGAGGTCCGCGAATTCTTCGAGCGCCATGCCAAAGAACTCGAGGCTTCCTGCGCGGAGTGGCACAAGCAATTCGACGCCTGGCGCAAAGCCAACAAGGATCTGGCCGCCGAGTTGGACACGGCCATCAGCAAGGATTATCCGGATCTGCTCAAGGTAATTCCGGATTACCCTGCGGACGGCCCCGACATTGCCACGCGCAAAGCGGGCAGCGACGTCCTGCAGCATGTGGCCAAGGCCATGCCGCTGCTGGTCAGCGGAAGTGCCGACCTGCACGGCTCGACGCTCAACTACATCGTCGACGGCGGCGACTTCGACGCGCGCAACCACGCGGGCCGCAACATCCGCTTCGGTATCCGCGAGCATGGTATGGCCGGAATTCTCAACGGTCTGGCCTACGACGGGATCTTCCACGCCAGCGGGGCGACCTTCCTTGTCTTCAGCGACTACTGCCGCGGTTCCATCCGCATCGCCGCATTGTCCCACCTCCCGGTGGTTTACATTTTCACCCACGATTCCGTCGGGGTCGGCGAGGACGGTCCGACCCACCAACCGGTCGAGACCGTGGCCGCCCTGCGGGCCATCCCCAATCTTGATGTCATCCGGCCGGCCGATCCGGCCGAGACGGCGGGGGCCTTTGCCGCGGCGTTTGACCGCAAGGACGGTCCGACTCTGCTGGCGCTTTCACGCCAAGCGCTGCCCACGCTGCGTCAAATTCCCGAGAATGAGGCCCGCCAAGGCACGCTGCGCGGCGGCTACATTGCCCGGCGCGAGACGGCGCCGCTCGAACTGATCATCATGGCCACCGGCAGCGAATTGCACCTGGCCATGGACGCAGCGGAGAAACTCGGCGCGGGCGTGCGCGTTGTTTCGCTGCCATGTTTCGAACGCTTCGAGCGTCAGACCGAGGAATACCGGGATTTCGTCCTGCCGCCGGATTGCGTCCGCCGCATCTCCATCGAGGCGGGGGTCACCCAGCCGTGGTATCGCTACGTCGGACGTCGGGGCCAGGCCATCGGCATCGACCGGTTCGGGCTCAGCGCCCCGGGCGGCACGGTGATGAAGACCCTCGGGATCAGCGTCGATGCCCTTTTGCAGGCTGGCAAGGCACTGCTGGCCCGCGGATGAGACCGATACCGGCCGCGGTGTTCGCCACGTTGCTTCTCGCGGCGTCGGCAGCGCGCGGCGAGGAGTCGATGAAGACGGACGAATTTGTGCCCGACTGGGCCAAGGACGCGATCTGGTATCAGATCTTTCCGGAACGCTTCCGCAACGGCGATCCGTCGAACGATCCGACCAAGGCCGACATCGAGGGCGCCTTTCCCAATGCGCCCGCGCTCCCGTGGCGCGTGCATCCGTGGACGTCCGATTGGTATGAGCGGCAGGACTACGAGAAGGATGCACCGATTCCTTTCCATCACCTTGTGCAGCGCCGCCGCTACGGCGGGGATTTGCAGGGCATCATCGACAAGCTCGATTACTTGCAGGAGCTGGGCATCACGGCGATTTACCTCAACCCGGTCTTCGACTCGCCGTCTTCGCACAAATACGACGGGATGAGCTACCATCATATCGATCCGAACTTCGGACCCGACCCCGCGGGAGATCGTGCTCTTATCGCCAAGGAAAATCCCGGAGACCCGTCCACCTGGGTGTGGACCTCGGCCGACAAGATGGCCCTCGAACTGATCAAACAGTGCCACGCCCGCGGCATCCGCGTCATTTTCGACGGTGTCTTCAACCACATGGGGCTCCGCAGCTGGCCTTTTCTCGACGTGATCGAAAACCAGCAGGATTCGCCTTACGCCGACTGGTTCACGGTCAACTCGTGGCGGGACGAGGAGAAGGGGACGAAGTTCGACTACGAGGGATGGTTCGGACACAAAACGCTGCCCGAATTCCGGGAGGACGAAGACGGCATCGTGGCCGGACCGCGGGACTACATTTTTGCCGCGACCCGGCGGTGGATGGATCCCGACGGCGACGGTGATCCGTCGGACGGTATCGATGGCTGGCGGCTCGATGTCGCCTTTTGCGTGGCGCATCCGTTCTGGAAAAAGTGGCGCAAGGTGGTCAAAGGCGTGAACCCCGAGGCTTACATCACGGCGGAATTGATCGACCCGGTGCCGAAGCTCAAGCCCTACCTGCAGGGCGATGAATTCGACGCGGTGATGAATTACAACTTCGCCTTTGCCTCGTCCGACTATTTCGCCGACGAGAAGACGCGGATCACCACGACCGAATTCGATCGGCGCTTGCGCGAGTTGCGCGAGGCATTCCCGCCCGGGGTGGCCGAGGTGCAGCAGAATCTTTTCGGCAGCCACGACACCGACCGGATCGGATCGCACATCGTCAACCGCGACCGCGAGCACGCCAGCAACTGGCAGGCCTACTTCAACTTTTCCAAGGTGGAGAACGGACAATACGACCCGCGCAAGCCGACGCCGCAGGAATTGGAATCTCAAAAGCTCTTCGCCGTCCTGCAGATGACTTACGTGGGTGCGCCGATGATTTACTACGGCGACGAAGTCGGCATGTGGGGAGCCAACGATCCCGATTGCCGCAAGCCCATGGTGTGGGATGACCTGATCTATGAGGACGAAGTCACCCTGCCGGACGGCAGCAAAAAGGAGTCGCCCGACACGGTGGAGGTCAATCGCGACTTGCTGGAACACTACCGCAAGCTCATCGCCCTGCGCCGCGAGCTGCCCGCCCTGCGCCGCGGGTCCTTCGAGACGGTCTTGATCGACGACGAGCGGCAGCTCTACGGCTTCCGGAGGAAGCTCGGGGACGAGACGGTGCTCGTCGTGCTCAATAATTCCGATGATCCGCAGGAGGCTGCCTTGGAGGTAGGCGGGACGTGGGAGGATCGGTGGAATGGGGGTGCGGTGTCGGCTACGGATAGTCGCTTGCCCGTCACGCTGGCGCCGCGCGGCGCGGCGAT
>CAYQMP010000204.1:0-4147 GCA_964418615.1 uncultured Chthoniobacter sp.
GCTCAGCCGGAGCGCAAGCGGAGACAGGTCGCTACAGCGACCAACTGATACGAGCCGGAGGTCCGCGTGTCCCCACCCTCAGAAGCATGCCCGATGATCCAAATTCTTCTCGGGCTTGGTATCAGCCAAGTGTTGCCTAGTCTCTACCGCGCCACCTGTAGCCAAATTTCCCGCGCCTTCTGCGTTCATGCCACATCCGAAAGATTGCTCGCGCTTGCGGCGCCATCAGCAGGCCGGCCTCATCCAAGGTCTGCAAAACCATGTCGAGCAACTCCTCGTCGCTCAGCTTCATTCACCGCGAGCCCCTCCCTGGCTTGGTATGGCGATGACACATTTTTTACGCGGCCACGTAAAAAGTTTGTCACTCTTTGCCACCACACCAGTGGAGTCTTCCCCAAATTATCAACGCGGCCGCGTTGATAATTCGTCATGCCGAAATAATCGGGTGAGCGGGATACCAGGCCGTCACCGAAGGATCTTCGGGATGGCAGGACAGCGGATGCCCTTCACCGCAACCGCTTGCCCTGCACGCCCAGGCTCGCTTGCGGGTCGTCGTCCGGCACGGCGGCCAACTCGGCGGTGACCGGAAAGTGGTCGGAGTAGGTCCGGCGCCATGCTTCGGGGTCGCGCATGCCCTCTTTGTTGTGGATCCGGTAGCTGCGCGTCTCGATCTCCTCGAACGTGCCGAGCGGGACGACATGGTCGATCTGCCGGTCGAAATGGATGATGGAGCGACCCGCGTTGCTCCGCGTCAGAAATGTGGCAAAGGCGCCGTCGGAGAGGATGTCCGCCTCGGCCGCGCTGTTGTCGTGGTTGAAATCGCCAGCCACGACGATGTCGTTGTCTTCATCCGGCTTGGAAACCAAATCCTCGAGATAGGTGCGCAATGCGGTCAACTCGCCTTCCCTCCGCTGGAAATCCTCGGCCGCGCGCCCGGCCTTGAGATGCACCGCCACCATGCGGAAGTCCGGACCGCCCGCCCGGCACTTGAAGCCGGCCATGACCGGCACGCGGTGGAAAAGCTGGCCTTCTTTCAATTCCTGCAACTCGCCGGCACCGGTCATTTCCAAACGCGAGTCGTCCCAGAGAAATCCGGGGGCGATTTGTCCCTTCTCCCCGAGCCGCCCGCTGGTTCCTATGACATACTTCCAGTCCGGGCCCATGCTCCGGCAAAGATCCTTGAGCGGCTTTTCCCCGTTGATCTCGCAGACGGCCAAGGCTTGCACGTCGAGGCCCTTGATGTAATCAGCGATCGCTTGGACGTCCTCCTCGGTGCGCGGCGGATCCTCGCGGTTGCCGAAAAATTCCAGATTCCACGCCCCGATGCGCAGGGGCGCCAAACCCGGTCTTGCCACCGCCGCCGTGGCCGCGGTCTCCCGCGCGGACTCCCTGTTGGCCTCGATGCTTTCCAAGGCGGCCGACCATCTGGCTGCACGTTCGTTCTCTCTTTTCTCGTAGACCTGCCTCGCTTCCTCGATGCGTTTTTGCAACTGCTCTTGGTTGGTCAGGCGCTTCTCCCGCAAGTCACGCGCCAGCGCGATATCGCGCGTGAACCACGACCTCGGCCGCCGCACTTCCTCGATTACTCCGTCGGTCACCACGTAGTAGCCCGCTTCCTGGCGCAGCAGACGGACTTCCGTGCCCTCGGAAAACCCGCGTACCCCTCCATCGTGCTTCTCGCTGAAGCGCTTGACCACAAAGAGCACGCCCTCGGGAGCAAAGCGCGCCTCAGGTTCCGGCGTGGGCGACGGACTCGGAGCGGGCGTCGGCGTGGGCAGCGGCGTCGGCACCGGCGTGGCCGCGGCAGGAACAGCGCGCTTCTTTTCCACGTCTTTCCAGATCACATAGCCGAGGTAACCGAGGCCGACGAAAATGAGGAATACGATGAATTTGTGCATGGATCCCGAGGTATGGTGGTGTGTGACAAATGCGTAACAAATCGCAAAGCGTCAACAACAGAGAACCACCTTTTCCGCTTTCCAGCATTTCCGCTTTTACCCATTTTCGCCCCCATGTCTCCCGACCTCTACGAAAAGCTCGGCCAGTTCTATCTCGGACGCGAAGTCACCACCGAGGGCCGACTGACCGATGACCTCCTCCTCTACGATTCGAGCAATCTCACCACCCACGGCGTCTGCGTGGGCATGACCGGAAGCGGCAAGACAGGGCTGTGCGTTGCGCTGCTCGAAGAAGCCGCCATGGACGGCATTCCCGCGCTGATGATCGATCCGAAAGGCGACCTCGGGAACCTCCTCCTCACCTTCCCCGAAATGCGCGGCGAAGATTTCGCCCCGTGGGTCAGCGAAGAAGACGCGCGCAAAGCCGGCGTCACCACGGAGGAATTCGGCGCCAAAGAAGCGGAAAAATGGAAAGACGGCCTCGCCCAGTGGGGACAAACGCCCGAACGCATCGCCGCCCTCCGCGAAAAATGCGAGATCGCCATCTACACACCCGGCAGCAACGCCGGCATCCCGCTCTCCATCCTGCGCTCGTTCGAAGCCCCGCCGGCGGACATCGCCGGTGATGCCGAACTTCTCGCCGAACGCGTGCAGAGCACCGTTTCCGGTCTTCTCGGGCTCCTCGGCATCGACGCCGATCCGCTGCAGAGCCGCGAATTCAGCCTCCTCTCCGCCATCCTGCAACACGCGTGGAAAAACGGACAATCCCCCGACCTCGCCGCGCTCATCGCCGCGGTGCAGGAACCGCCTTTCGACAAAATCGGCGTCCTCTCCCTCGACGAATTCTTCCCCGCCCGCCAGCGCCGCGGACTCATCCTGGCGCTGAACAACCTCCTCGCCTCCCCCGGCTTCGCCACGTGGCGCGAAGGTGAACCGCTCGACATCGCCCGCTTGCTCCACACGCCCGAAGGCAAACCGCGCCTCGCCGTTCTCAGCATCGCGCACCTTTCCGACGCCGAGCGCATGTTTTTTGTCACCACCCTGCTCGAGGAAGTCATCGCCTGGATGCGCCGCCAACCCGGCACGCCATCGCTGCGCGCCCTCCTCTACATGGACGAAATTTTCGGCTACCTCCCGCCCGTGGCCAATCCGCCGTCCAAAGGCCCGCTCCTTCTCCTGCTCAAACAGGCCCGCGCCTTCGGCCTCGGACTCCTCCTCGCCACGCAAAACCCGGCCGACCTCGACTACAAAGCGCTCTCCAACTGCGGCACGTGGTTCATCGGGCGCCTGCAGACCGACCGCGACAAACAACGCGTGCTCGAAGGACTGGAAAGCGCCAGCGCCGGACGCGGCGCCGACCGGGCCAGACTCACCGACCTGCTCAACGCCCTCGGCAAACGCATCTTCCTCCTCAACAGCGTGCACCTCGGCGAACCGAAACTTTTCACCACGCGCTGGACCATGAGCTACCTGCGCGGACCGCTCACCCGCGAGCAGATCCGCGTTTTGATGGACGCTGCCGAGCGCCCCACCCCGGCGCCCGCACCTTTGCCGCAAGCACCGGCCGAACCCGCCGCCGCCTCACCCGAACCGCCCGCCGCCGAGCCCGGCGTCTGGCAACTCGTGGCCGACGGCAACGCACAAGTTCTCCACCCCTCGCTCGGACTTCGCATCCGCGGCACCTTCGCCTCGCGTCGTCCCTCGGCCGAGGCCCCGGCCGAAGTGCTCGTCTGCATTCCCCTCGAAACGGACGGCCAACCTTCGTGGAAACACGCCCGCGTGGCGGGAGCCGCACACCAAGCGCACCCGCCCGTCCCGCACAGCGGTCCCGTCTTCGCCCCCGTCAATCCGTCCGCACTGCAAGCCGCACAACATCAGACGTGGCAAATGGAAGCCCGCACCAAACTCGGCGAAACTCTGGAAGTTCCCGTGTTTCGTGAAAGTAAAATCACCGGCGCCCCGTTTGAAACCGAAGCCGAATTCCGCCTGCGCCTCGAACAAGCCGCCCGCGAGGAACGCGACGAGACGGTGCAAGTCCTCCGGCGCAAATACGAGAGCAAGATGCGCACCGCAGCGGACAAAGTGAACCGCGCCCGCGAGGCCGTGGCGCGGGAAAAATCACAGGCCCGCAACGCCCAGGTGCAAACCGCGATCAGCATCGGCACCTCCGTCCTCGGCGCACTCTTCGGCAAACACGCCTCCGGACTCGGACACATGACCCGCGCCGGCACCGCCGCCCGCGGCGCCAC
>CAYQMP010000205.1:0-4119 GCA_964418615.1 uncultured Chthoniobacter sp.
CGCTACCAGATGTTCAACGAGCCGGACCACCCGAACGCCAACGGCCTGCTGCCCGCCAACTGGCTGATGCGTCTGCAACTGGTGCGCGATGCCGTGGACGCCGCGATCACCGACGTCAATCGCCTCTACGGCAAAAGTCTGACACCGCTCGTCTACGCACCCGTCACAGCCAGCTCCAATGTCGATGCGGCGTGGGGCGGCTTCGCCCTCGACAACATCCATAACGATTTCCTCGGCCAAACGTCACCCTCCTTCCGCCTCTTCGACCGCTACAACTACCACCAATACAACAGCAGCCCCGCCTCGTTCGGCGACAAAGTGGCGACCAACCGAAGCGCGGTTGCCGCGGCATTGTCCGGCGAAGCCACGCTTCCGCTGACCATTTCCGAATGGAACGTCCACACCAGCGCGTTTTTCGAAGACCGCCCGAACGACACCCTCGACACCCCGGCGAAATTCTCGCGCTTCGGCGCCATCGCCGCGCAACTGGCCGCCAACCAACTCGACGAAATGTTCGTCTTCAAGTTCACCCAGACGGCGTCCAGCGGCAACGCCTCCGGCGTGGTCAAAAACGGCATGCACCACACCGACTGGGCCAACGCCCCTTACCACCACGGCGGCATCACGCAGGCCGCCGAGGCCTACCGCCTCTTCAACCGCGCCGCGGCACCCGGCGGGGAACTGATCTCTTTCTCGGCGACCGGAGACGCCTCGGCGCTCGACATCATCGTCACGCGCCAGGACAACGGCAGCCGCTATTACATTTATTCCGCCAACCAAGGCGCGACCGACGAAGTCCTGGCCATCGATTGCTCCGCGTGGAATCTGCCCGCCGGCGCTTTTGCCACGGTGCAGGAGGTCAGCACCACGAGCAATGGCGGCGTGATCGGCGTGGATCGCGTCACTAATGGACGCCTCCCCGCGCGCGCCCAACCCGCTTACAGCGTGCGCCTCTACACCATCGAGACCGGCGCCGCGCAAGAGGACGTCATTGCCGTGTCCGACGACGCCCTGCTGGCCGATGGCGGCAATGCCGGAACCAACTTCGGTTCGACGACAACTCTGCGCGCCCGGAACGATGCCGTCCAAGCCGGCAACCGGAACGTTGCTGCGCTCAAATTCCAGCTTCCGCAGGTTTACGGTCCCGACATCCTGCAAGCCGTCCTTGTCCTGCCCGCGGCCAGCGACGGCACCACGGACCCGGTCCAAGCCCACGTCTACGGCATGGCGGACGATGCATGGTCGGAGGAAACCGTGCGCTGGACCTCCCTCCCCGCGCTGCGGCAAGGCGTGAGCGCGGGCGTGAAGATCGCCAATAATGTCGTCGACAACGGCGAAGGCGGCCCGGCCTCCATCCGCGGACA
The DNA here is from genome assembly GCA_964418615.1 of uncultured Chthoniobacter sp. Lineage (GTDB taxonomy): Bacteria > Verrucomicrobiota > Verrucomicrobiia > Chthoniobacterales > JACTMZ01 > JACTMZ01. The sequence continues at coordinate 1,365 of CAYQMP010000205.1, forward strand.
AGTCGTCACTACCGGCGACACCACGGCAGACGAAGGAATTGACGTCACCGCCTTTGTTCGCGAGCGGCTCACCGGCGGCGCAGCCAGCTTCCTCGTCGCGCAGGATGCGCGGTGGGACAAAGAAATTGTCAGTCAGGCCGAAGGCGACATCCAAGCCGGCGGCGTGAGCATCGTCTCGCGCGAGGCCGCCACGGATTTGCAGCCGGCTTCCCGTCTCCGCCTCATCCGGCGGGTCGATACGGACAAAGACGGCTTGAGCGACGAGGCGGAACAAGCCGAATTCGGCACCTCCGTCTCCTTGCCTGACACCGACGGCGATGGACTGACCGATGGCGAGGAAATCCTCCAGCACGGCACCGACCCGCTCGAGGCCGACAGCGATGGCGACCGGCAGAACGACCGGGCAGAACTTCTGCTCGGGACAAATCCCCTCGATCCCTCCTCCGTTTGGTCGTCCAGCGGCGAGTTTTCCGGAGACTCGTTCACCGTGCGCTGGCCGGGAGCCACGGGACTGACTTTCCACGTGCGGCGTTCCTTGGATCTTCCGACCGGGTGGACTACCATCCATAGCGTGGAAGGAATCGCCGGGCCGATGAGCTACACCGATCCGGATCCGCTTGGGCAGACAGGATTCTACCGCGTCGATGCCACCGAATAACAACCCGCCAGAACTGGCGACAGACCTCGCCCCTCTTGGTAGGGACGAGCGGCTCGCTCGTCCGCTCGACCACCCACGGACACGCGAGCCGCGTGTCCCTACCTTTCTATCCCGCATCGGGAACCTTGTCCCGTGGTTCGCCGTTGCGGCCATTGCTCTCGCCTTGCCGCTCAGCGCGACGCAAGCCGCTCCACCCTTCGACCTCCTCCCGCTCAACCCGGCCAGCCCGAATTACCAGAACGTCTTCGCCAAAGTGCGCGTGGGCGATCCCGCTCCCCAGACTTCGATCTTCCCGGCCGCCGAGGAGATGCTCAACGCGGTCTATGCCTACCTGGCGCCGAACAGCCCCGTGGCTGGCGACACCGCCTACCGAGACCGGCTTTTCGTGCTTCTCGACTACCACATCGGCCGCTGGGTCGAGGGTATCGCCTTGGGGGAAATCGCATTCACGTGGGAAGCGTCCTACGCCTTCGCCCTGATGAAGCACCACCGTCCGGAAGAAATCTCCGCCGCAAGGCTCGCGACCTACGAGGAAGGCATCCGTCGGAACATCGACTGGATCCTCAGCCGCAACGGACTGCTCTATGACAGCGGCCTGCAAGCCAATGTGTGGGTCAACGGCGACATCCGCATGGCCATGGGCGTCTACTGGGGAGCCCTCGCCCTCGGCGACGCGGTCTCCGCGGAAAAAGCCCGCGCCGCCATCGACAATGTGATCACCCCATGCGTGCTGGCCGACGGCGGCACCAATTATGTCGGATTCTGGACCGAGGCGCCGACCTATCATGACGAAAGCGTCCGTTGCTTCATCTGGTGGTGGAAACTCACCGGGTCGACCTCCGCCAAAGACGCGGTCGAAAAGACCCTGCGCTACGCTCTGGTGGCCAACGAGCCGGCGCGATTCTCCGAGCAGTCCTCCAGCATCCCCTACAAGCACATGTATAACGGCCTCCACGCCGCCGGGTCGTCGCTCTGGAAAGCCTACCTCTTCAACGACGGCTACAACTACCACTACGGCATCACCCGCGAAACGGCGTCCTCCAGCGAGTTGCTCAACTGTATCCTTTACCAACCGGATCGCATCATGATGACGCCGCCCGACCACATCGGCGTTCTCTTCGATGGCAATATCCAAGGCCCGCGCGGCCGTTTCAACGGCACCTGGGGCTGGATCGCCAACGGCCGCGACGTGCAACGCGGCGGTCCGGAGCGGCTCGAAGCGATCACCGCGCAGGGATACGAAGGACGCCAGTGCGGCAAGACGACCTTCGTCGGCGCCTACGCCCTCGGCACCGTCAGCAACAGGACCCCGCTCAAGGGCGCGCTGGACAGCATCCTGGTGGAATTCAAGGAAAGCCCGGGCGAGGAAACCGACCTCTACCGCGGCACCAAATACCGCTATCTGGCCCAGGACGAAAACACTTCGACCATCACGCGGAAAAACTTCGCCACCCTCGCCACCAGCTACCGTCTCTCCACGCGCACCAGCTCGAATGCCACGCCCGATTGGAACGGCGGGGCCACGGATTGGATCGGGCAACAACTCTGGGTCATGACCGGCCAACGCATCATCGGCCTCGTGCAAATCACCACCCCGGTGCCCGCCACCGTTTACGGCTTGGATGCCCGTCTCGTCTTCACCGGCGGCCGCCGCGGCATCATCGGCGAATACCTGGAACTTCTCCACCCCGAGGAAAACACCTACGCCTTCGGACAGCTGCGGGCCAAAATCCACGGCAGCACCTTCACCGGACCAAGCACCGAGGAACGCATGGCCATCTCCGTGCCGGGCAGCACTGACGATTATTCCGTGCTCGTCCGCCTCAATGCTCCGGACGTCCCGGTCGACGAAGCCACCGAAGTCCCCGCCGGCACGCGACACTGGCTCGTGCTCGACATCACCCGAGACGGCAACAACTTCGCCTCCCCCGTGGTCAATGTCCTCCCCGGCAACGCCGCCTACGCCGTGCTGCAATTCGACGAAGCCGGACGGGAAATCCGCATCGTGCAGAACCTGCGCAACGGCACCTACAACTACAACGGCAGCTTTGTCGTCGGCACCGTCTACCCGACCACCTCGCTGCACCGCAGTTGGAC
>CAYQMP010000206.1:0-4117 GCA_964418615.1 uncultured Chthoniobacter sp.
AACGACAAGCAGCCACAGCATCCTCAAACTGCCCGGGTGGATCGCGCCGTCCCGGCGCGATATCTACCATAAACAATCGCGATGGGGACATCGCGATCCACCTACTTGGCGCCGGGTGTCGTCTTGGATTCGCCGGGCTTCGACCCCGACAATTTCTCCACCACGTAGAAAAGCATCGGGATGATGAAGATGGCGAAGAGGGTGGCCGCGCTCATGCCGCCGATCACCGCAGTGCCCATGGTCTGACGGGAGATGGCGCCGGAACCGGTGGCGGTCCAGAGCGGGACGCAGCCGAGGATGAAGGCGAAGGCGGTCATGAGGATCGGACGCAACCGCACACGGGCGCCGGCCAAGGCGGCATCGTAAAGATTTTTGCCGCCCTCGTATTCCGCTTTGCAGAACTCGACGATGAGGATGGCGTTCTTGGCCGCGAGGCCGATGAGCATGATGAGTCCGATCTGCGCGTAGATGTTGTTCTCCATGCCGCGCGCCCAGAGGGCGAAGAAGGCGCCAAAGACGGCGATGGGCGTGCCGAGAAGAACGCTGAAGGGCAGCGACCAGCTTTCGTATTGCGCGGCGAGGATGAGGAAGACGAAGACCAGCGCCAGGGCGAAGATGACCACGGGCGAAACGCCCTCCGCGGCCTGCTTTTCCTGGAAGGACATGCCGAGGTAGTTGTAGCCCATTTCCTTCGGCATGGTCTGGGCGAAGACTTCCTCCATGGCCGCCATGGCTTGCGAGGCGCTGTAGCCCGGCGCCGCAGTGGCGTTGATCTGCGAGGAGCGATACATGTTGAAGCGCATGGTGAACTCCGGACCGTAGCGCGATTCGCTCTGCACGATGCCGGAAACGGGCACGCTTTCTCCCTTGCGGTTGCGCACGTAGAACTGGCCGACTTTGTCGATGACCGTGCGGTAGTCGCCCTCGGCCTGCACGTAGACCTGCCACTGCAGGCCGAAGCGGTTGAAATAATTGACCATGGTGCCGCCGAGGAAGGCGCGGAGCGAATCGTAGGCGTCGTTGATCGCCACGCCCTCGGTGAGGGCTTTGTCGCGGTCGACGGAGAGTTTGAGCTGGGGAACGGAAGGCAGGAAGGTGGTGTTGAGATTCTCCAACTCGGGGCGCTTCGATGCGGCGGCCATGAAGGCCTGCGTCTGCTCGGCGAGGAATTCGACCGTGCTGCCCGAGCGGTCCTGCAGGACGAAATTCACGCCGCCCGAGGTGCCCACGCCGGGGATGGCCGGCGGCGAGAAAGCGAAGGCCATGGCGGAAGGCAGCATGGCCAGCTTGGCGTTCACCGAACGCATGATGTTGTTGTATTTCGTCTCCGGCGTGGTCCGTTCGCTCCACGGCTTGAGCGTGACGAAGAAGAAGGCGTTGTAGGTGGTGTAGACTTGGCTGAGCAGATTGAAGCCCACCGCGGTGGTCACGTATTCCACCCCGGGTGTCTCCATGAGGATTTTTTCGATCTGCGCGGCCGAGGCCGTGGTGCGCTCCATCGACGAGGCATTGGGCAACTGCAGCGCGGCGTAGAAATAGCCCTGGTCTTCCTCCGGCAGGAAGGACGGGGCCAGACGACTGCCGAAGAAAAGGGCGCCCAAGGCAAGCAGGCCGAGGAATCCGATGCTCAGGACGAGCTTGCGGATGGCCGCGCCGCAGAGGCGGACGTAATCGTTGGTGGCCTTGCCGAACGTGGTGTTGAACCAATTGTAGAAGGCCCCGAGCGGACCGCGGCTCTCGCCTTTCGGACGAAGGATGAGCGAAGCGATGGCCGGGCTGAGGGTCAGGGCGTTGAAAGCCGAGAGGCAGACGGAGACCGCGATGGTCACGGCAAACTGCTGGTAGAGGCTGCCGGTGATCCCGGGGATGAAAATGGTCGGGATGAAGACGGACGAAAGAACGAGCGCGATGGCCACGACGGGACCGGAGACTTCCTGCATGGCTTTGAGCGTGGCATCGCGGGCGGTCATCCCCTCCTCGATATGGTGCTCGACCGCCTCGACCACCACGATGGCGTCATCGACGACGAGGCCGATGGCCAGCACGAGACCGAAGAGCGAAAGCGTGTTGATGGAAAATCCGATCAAGGGAAACACGGCGAAGGTGCCGATGAGGGAAACGGGAACGGCGAGGAGCGGAATGAGGGTGGCACGCCAGCCCTGCAGGAAGACGAAGACGACGATGATGACCAAAAGCAGCGCCTCGAAGAGCGTCTTGACGATTTCCTCGATGCCGGCGGTGACCGCGAGTGTCGTGTTGAGCGACTCGGTGTATTGCATGCCGGGCGGGAAACGCTCGGACAATTTGGCCATGAGCTGCTGCGCCTCCCTGGCGGCGTCGAGTGCGTTGCTGCCGGGAGTCTGGTAAAGCGCGACGATGGCGGCCGGTTTCCCCTGGAAGCGGCCGTTGACGTTGTAATTCTGCGCGCCGAGTTCGATCCGCGCCACGTCTTTGAGCCGGAGAATGGACCCGTCGGAATTGGCCCGCACGACGATCTCGCCGAATTCCTCGACCGTGGTGAGATACCCCTCCCCGATCACCGAGTAGGAAAATTCCTGCCCGGAGGGAATGGGCGGCGCGCCGACTTTGCCCACGGGATTGACGCGGTTCTGCTGCTTGACCGCGTTGATGATTTCCTGCGCGGTGACGTCGAGCTTGGCCAGCTGGTCGGGCGAGAGCCAGATGCGCATGGCGTATTGCCCGGCGCCGAAGATGGCCACGTTGGAGATGCCCGGAAGGCGGGCCAACTCGTTGTTCAGATTGATGTAGGCGTAGTTGGCCAGAAAGAGCGCGTTGAAGGTGTCGTCGGGCGAGAAGACCGAGAAAAGGAGAAGCGGTGCGGACGTGCTCTGCTGCACGGTCGTGCCGTATTCGATGACCGGCGCGGGCAGCTGCGAATTGGCCTGCGCCTGCCGCATCTGCGTGAGGATCTGGTCGTCGGTCGGATCGGTCTCGACGCCGAAGAACACGTTGAGGGTCATGCTGCCGTTGTTGGCGTTGACCGAATACATGTATTCCATGCCCTCGACGCCGTTGACCTGCTGCTCGATCGGCGTGGCGACGGACTGCTCGACGGTCAGGGCATCGGCGCCGACGTAGGTGGCATTCACCTGGATCTGCGGCGGGACGATGTTCGGGTATTGCGCGACGGGCAGGCGCGCCATGGAGACCAGGCCGACGATGACCGTGATGATGGCGATGACCATCGCCACGATCGGACGGTTGACGAAAAACTGCGGCATGGTCGGGCGGTGGCGCGCGCGTCAGGCGGGCGTGGCGGAAGCTTCGGGCAGAGGGGTTGGGGTGGGCGCCGGGCTTGCTTCGGGCGCGGGGGCCGGCGTGGCTCCGGGAACCACGGGGACGGCGGGTGCCGGCGCACCCTCGAGGGCGGCCTCGGGCGGCTCGAGCATGTAGTCGCCGCCGGGCGGCGGAGGCTCCGGTGAGGGCAAGTCGGGCTCCTGGTTGAAGCCGGGAGGCATCTTCCACGGCGTTGTTTTGACCGTCATGCCTTGGCGCAATTTCTGCATGCCCTCGATGACCACCTGCTCGCCGGGTTGGAGTCCGCTGGTGACAACCTGCATGGACGCGTAAGTCGGTCCGGTCTCGACGAGCCGCAGGTCGACTTTGCCGTCTTTGCCGACCACGGCGATCTGGGATTTGCCCTGCAGGTCGTTGATCGCGCGCTGCGGGACGAGCAGGGCGTTGTCGAGCCACTGGGTGACGCCGCGGACGCGGGCGAATTGCCCCGCGCGCAGGAGGTTTCCGGGATTGGGAAATTGCGCCTCCAGCTCGAGGGCGCCGGTGTCCTGTCCTATGACATTGTTCACCGCCATGAGACGTCCGGGATGCGGATAGATCGTGCCGTCGGCCAGGACAATCTGCAGGCCGAAGCCGCCTTTTTTCTCCGCCTCGAGGAGTTTCTCGGGGTCGCCGTAGTAGGGCTTGATGTAGTTAAGGTATTGGTAGTCGCTGATGTAGAAGTTGGCTTTGATCGGATTGACCATGGTCACCGTGGTCAGCGTGCCGCTCTGGGGTCCGATGAGGTTGCCGACTTGGGCGATATTGATCCCGGCGAGGCCGTCGATCGGCGCGGTGATGCTGGTGAACTCGAGATTGA
>CAYQMP010000207.1:0-4075 GCA_964418615.1 uncultured Chthoniobacter sp.
GTCCCGGCGCGATATTTCAGTCCGGTTATCGCGATGGGGACATCGCGATCCACCCCCGAAGGAAGCCTGCAAACACGGGGACGCTCGCATCACGCCAGCCACGCAGCCAGTGCCGCGGCGATCACCGTGGCCCCGAGGACCAAGGCGACCGGGCGCCGCATGTCGGCGCTGCCGAGCGACACGGCCATGCCGGCCTTGAGCAACGAATTGGCGCCCGCGGCAATGAGCACGGCGCGCGCTGCAATGTCCGCGCCCACCTCGCCATCGCGTTGCAGCTGGGAAATGGAGAGCGACACCGCGTCCAAGTCGGTCAAGCCGGAGAAGAAACTCACGGTGTAAAGTCCTGCGCCGCCGAACCCCGACTGCGCCCAGCGCACAAGGAGAACGATGAGCGCGTAGAGGATGGCGAACTGGATGGCGATGCGGAGATTGAGCGGGTTGCGCACCTCGGCCGGCGTCGGGGCGCCAACAGTGCGGGCGTGGAAGTGCCGCCAACTCCACGCGGCAAAGGCCAAGCCGGGCAACGCGACGAAAAGCAACCAAGGTGCCGTCTGGCGGAGCAACGGCGGGCTGACCGCGCCGAGCAGAATGGCCACGCGGGCGAGCATCACGGTGCAAGCCAGCACGACGGCCAAGGCGCAGAGGCGTCCGGTCTCCGGACGGGCGCGGCTTTGACGGCTCATGGCCAGCGTGGTCGCCGTGCTCGAAGCCAACCCGCCGAGCAGACCGGTCATGGCCAACCCGCGGTCCTCGCCGAAAATACGCACCGCGACGTAACCGGCAAAGCCGAGTCCGGAAACGAGCACGACCATGAGCCAGATGTTGAACGGATTGAACGCGCCGTAGGGACCGTAAGGCTGGTCGGGCACCAGCGGGAGGACAATGCCGGTGACCGCGGCGAATTGCAGGGCCTGGTAAACATCCTGCCGGGAAAACTTGCTCGAGAGCCGGTGCAGCCAATCCTTCGAGGCGAGGAGAACAACGAGCGACACGGCCACCACGACGGCCGTTTTCACTTCGCCGTAAAAAACCAGCCCGCCCAGCAGGTAGGTGGCCAAACCGACGGCGCCGGTGGTCAGTCCGATGTCGCGGTCGTGCTGGGCGCGGCGGAAAAGAAAAAGCGAAACCAGCACGACCATGGCGACGAAGCCGGCGAGGAAAAATCCCCCGTGGTGCTCGCGCGCGAACCACGCGCAGAGCGTGCCGAGTGCCCCCCACAACGCGAAGGTGCGGGCGCCGGCGATGGTGTCCGCTTTCGGGTTGTCCCGCTGGCCGCTCCACTGGCGCTCGAGGCCGAGCAGGGCCCCCAGAGACGCGCTGACCAAGAGGGCCTTGAGCAGTTCCGGCATAGGATCACTCTACGCTGCCCCTCCCGTGCAACTCAAACGCCCGCATCGACCGGCAGCCGGGCCCGGCGCGGCGGTTGTGACGGCGCGGGTGGGGGATCAAGGGGCACGTTGCCTCCGTCGTCGCCGCCTTCACGTTCGTGCGGATCGAAAAAATGGTCCCACGCCACAAAGATCGATTTCGAGTGCCGGGCGAAGAGGATGTTGAAAAAAATGACCGGAATGATAACCGCCGCGATCAGCGTCCACACCGGCCAGTCGAAAAACACTTCGAAGACAACGTAGAGGACCAAGCCGAAGAGCGCGGCGATGCCGTAGTTGATCGCCCAGATGGAAAGAAGGAAGTAGCCCGGCTCGCGATCGTAGGCGTAGCCGCAGCGCGGGCAGCCGTCGAGCGGGGTGAACCAGTCGTGCAAGTTCCGCGTGCGGGCCACGGACGGGAACATCGGGCTGCGTCCGCAAACCGGACAGACCAACCGCATGGCGCGGCCGAGATAACTCCGCGCCCGGGACCATTCGGTATGCGCGCTCACGCCGTCTTCATACGCCCGGGAGGGCGTCAGGTCAAAGCGCCGCTGCGTCAAGTTTCCGCGCCCGCGGCGCCGTCGCCCGCTCACACCCCGCACATGGCGGCGCCTTCCGCCGAGATCCGTTCGAGCAACGCGCGGGACGGCGGATCGATGTCGGCGATTTTTTCCAACTCGGCACGCGCCGCGGACAACTCGTGGCGCCAAAAAAGCCGCAGGGCCTTGGGATAAATGTCGGCGATGCGGAGTTGCTCCCCGCTGGCTTCGGCGCGGAGGTTCATCAGTTCGAAAATTTCCAGTTTCTCGCGCCGTCCCTCCACCGCGACCAGATCGAGCAGGCGCCAGAGGAATTCGTCGTTGCCGCACTCTTCGTGAACCACGTCGCTGGCGATGATGCGCGTGCCGTAGCGCTTGTTCAGTTCCTCGAGCCGGCTGGCCAGATTCACGCAGTCTCCGATCGCGGTGAAGCTGAAGCGCTGTTCGGTCCCGACATTGCCGACCAGCGCCTCGCCGGTGTGCAGGCCGGTGCGCACATGCGGGACATAGCCGCCGATGTCGCCCGCCTCGGCCAGTTCGCGGTGGGCGAGCAGGGTGGCACGGCAGGCGGCGGCGGCGTGGGCCGGGAGGGCGGACGGCGCGTTGAAAAGGGCCATGATCCCGTCGCCGAGGAATTTGTCGACCACGCCGCCCTGCGCGTCGATCGCTTGGACGAAAATCCCGAAGTAGCGGGTCAGCGTGTCGACAGCCGTCTCCGGGTCCACTTTTTCCGCGTAGCTGGTGAAGCCCTTCAAGTCGCTGAACATCACGGTGACCGTGCGCCGCCGGCCGCCGAGTCCGGCCACCCCGCCCGAGCGGATGAGGTCGCGCACCACGTCAACCGGCACGTATTGGGCGAAGGATTGCAGGCTGTCGCGCATGCGCCGGACGGACGAGGAAAGCACTTCGACTTCGTGGATGTGCGAGCGGGGGAAGCTCGCCTCCTCCAACTCGAAGCGCCCGATGCGCCGCACGCCCTCGGTCAGCGCCCGCAGCGGTCGGGCGATGCGGCGGGCGAGGAAAAACGCCGCGATTAGCGAGACGGACATCGCGGCGATGGCGGTGAGGAAACTGCGACGCAAGCCCTTCTCCACGGCTCCGAGCGTGGCCTCGCGCTCGAAGACGACCGTGCTCACGCATTCCAACCCGCCGGCGATGCGGCTGAGACGCAGGCCGACGAGAAAGCTCTGGCCGTCGATATGGATGGTCTCCGAGACCCACCCTCGCTCGGCCATGCGCAGTTGTTCGCCCGGCTGGTCGAAGGCGGTGCGCACCGCGCGGACCATCGGGCCGTCTGCCGACCCGTCCGACGAGGCCACGAGCGTCCCGTCGGTGAAAAATATCATCGTCTCGCCCGAAGTTTGCTCGGCGAGCTTGCGCAGGTGGTCCGTGATGTCCGTCATCTCGAAGTCCGCCCCGAGCACGCCGACGAGACTCCCGTCCGGTTTGCGCACGGCGAGCGACACGCCGATGCCGCGCCCGCCGCCGACAAAGTCATAGGGCTCCAGCCAGACGAGGCCCTCCGCCTTGACGGCGTTTTGAAACCACGGACGGGTCCGCGAGTCGAAGGACGGCACATTTTCCTCCGGGAAAGGCTCTCCCAATTCGCCATCCGGCAGCACCTCGCGCATCTGCGGCGGCACGCCGTCCGGCTTGGACGTGTTGAGATAAACATTGCCCTGCCGCGCGGTCGCTCCGGCGAACGCGCCATCGGGGTAACCGAAGCTCAACCACGTGACCGCTTCCTCGAAGGCCAATTTGTGGGCCAAGTGCCGCGCCAGGCGCACCGGATCATCAACCGGCAGATCGCCTTCGAGAATTTTGCGTTCAGTCAGCAGGAGCATGCGGTCGGCCGGATCGAAGAGGCCCTCGATCTGCGCGCTGACCGAATCGAGCGAGGCGGCCATTTGTCCGCGCGTCAGTTGGCGGATGGCCTGTGCCAGCCCCGTGATGCCGAGCCACGCCACCGCGCCGGTCGAGACAAGGATCAGTCCGAGCAGGATCGTGACGAGCAGGTTGCGGAAGGACATCGACATGGCAGCAGGACGGAGGCGCGAGCTTAGCCGTAAACATGCACTCGAAAACAAAAAGTGAAAGCAGCGTCCCTGTGCCTGCAGGCTTCTTTGGGGGGTGGATCGCGATGTCCTCATCGCGATGGTAGGAGTG
>CAYQMP010000208.1:0-2425 GCA_964418615.1 uncultured Chthoniobacter sp.
GACTCCTCGCCGAGCACGCCGCCGGTCACTTCGCAGCGGTGGTTGAGCGGTTCGCTCTGCAGGAGATTGATCCATCCTCCGGCGGCGCCCGCCTTGGGATCGCCGCAACCGAAGACCACGCGGCGCAGGCGCGAAAGCACGATGGCGCCGGCGCACATCGGGCACGGTTCCTTGGTCACGTAAAGGTCGCATTCGTTGAGCCGCCAATCGCCGACCGCCGCTTCGGCTTGCGTGATGGCCAGCATCTCGGCGTGCGCCGTGGCATCCTTGAGCATTTCGACCTGGTTCCAGGCACGGCCGATGATTTCGCCATTGCGGACAATAACCGCCCCGATGGGCACCTCATCGGCCTTGGCCGCCTTTTGCGCGCAACGCAGGGCGGATTGCATGTAGAAAACATCCGGCTGCCAGTCGAAGCCTTGGATTTCCTCCGCGCTCATCCTAATCTTTCCCCATGAAAACGATCGTCGCCCCGTCGATCCTGGCCTGCGACTTCGCCCGACTCGGCGAGGAAGTGGCCGACGTGACCCGCGCCGGGGCGGATTGGATCCATTGCGATGTGATGGATGGTCATTTCGTGGACAACATCTCGTTCGGCTCGGCCTTTGTCGAGGCGGCGTCGCGGCATACCGACCTGCCGCTCGACGTCCACCTGATGATCAGCAACCCCGACCGCTACCTCGATCGATACCTCCCCGTGGCGCATTCGGTGAACATCCATCTCGAGGCCGATGCCGACGTCCCCGAGACACTCAAGCGCATCCGCGAGGCCGGACGAAAAGCCGGTTTGGCCATCAATCCCCACACGCCGATCGAATCGATCGACCCTTACCTCGGGCAATTCGACATCCTGCTGGTCATGACGGTCGAGCCCGGCTTCGGCGGTCAGCCGTTCATGGAGGACATGCTGCCGAAAATCCGCACCGCCGCCGAAATGCGCGCCAAGCACAGTCTTGATTTTCCCATCACGGTGGACGGCGGGATCAACGTCGAAACCGGGCGGCAATGCCGGGAAGCCGGCGCCAATGTCATGGTCGCCGGGACCTCGGTCTTCCGGGCCAAGGACCGCGCGGCGGAGATTGCGGCGCTGCGCTGAATTGTAGCGTCGCCGTCCCCGGCGACGGCCGTTTTCGACAACGACCGGCGGCGGGGACGCCGCCGCTACATCATTGAGTCGACGTGAAGGGTCTCGCCGTCCCTTGCAGCAACGCGAGCACCTCGCCAGCCAGAAAAAGCGAACCGGCCACCAAAACGGGGCGGCCACCGGCGCTGGCGGCGGCGAGGGACGTTTCGACCGCTCCCTCGTGGATCGCGGGGAATTGCGCGGCTTCGGCCGGCGGACGCAGTTCCGCGGTCGAGGCCCCGCGTGCGCTGCTCACCGGCACAAGCCAGACTTCATCGGCGATGCTGCGCAACGCGTGGAGAAGAACGCCCGCGTCCTTGTCACGCAACGCACCGAAGACCAGCGACGCCCGCGTATCGCCGTAGACCTCGCGCCATGCGGCGACGAGCGTGTCGATCGCCTCCGGGTTGTGCGCGCCGTCGATGACGAGATTTTCCGTCACGCGCTGGAAACGCCCCGGCCAAACCACGTTTTGCAATCCTTTGCTTTCGTCGTCCGCACTCGCTCGCACGCCGGCGGCACGCAGCGCGGCGCAAGCCAGCGCGGCATTCCAACGTTGGTGGGCACCGGGCAGGCCTAGGGCTTCGCCGGACCATAGTTCGGAGACGAAAGTAAGGGGCGCTCCGACCTCCGCTGCTTTGCTCGCGAGGACCGACCTCACTTCGTCCGGTTGCGGCGCGGAAACCACGGGCACGCGCGTTTTGATGATCCCGGCCTTCTCGCCGGCAATCTGCGCGAGCGTATCGCCGAGCCACTTTTGGTGATCAAGACCGATCGACGTGATGACCGCGACCTCGGGCGTGACCGCATTGGTGGCATCGAGACGTCCGCCCATGCCGGTTTCCCAGACAACGTAATCCGCACCCTCACGGGCAAACCACCACGCTGCGAGCACGGTGGTCAGTTCGAAAAACGTCGGGGCATGATCCCAAGTCTCCGCGGCGTCGCGCAGCAGGGTGAGCCCCTCGGCCACGGCGTCCTCGGGGATCATCGTGCCATCGAGACGGATGCGCTCGCGGAAATCGACCAGATGCGGCGAGGTGTAGAGCCCGGTGCGGTGCCCCGCGGCACGCAGGACGGAATCCATCATGGCACAGGTGCTGCCTTTGCCGTTGGTCCCGGCGACGTGGAGGAAGCGCAACCGCGTCTGGGGGTCACCGGCCGCGGCGAGAAGGCGGCGCGTGTTGTCCAACCCCAGCTTGATGCCGAAGGTCTGCGTCCCGTAAAGCCACGCGAGCGCGTCGCGGTAGTTCACTTCTTGCGGTCGAGAAAATCGAGCAACTGCGAGAGCACGGCACGCAT
>CAYQMP010000208.1:2525-4048 GCA_964418615.1 uncultured Chthoniobacter sp.
TAGTTCACTTCTTGCGGTCGAGAAAATCGAGCAACTGCGAGAGCACGGCACGCATGCGGTGGCGCGACACGATCATGTCGACCAAACCGTGGTCCTGCAGGAATTCGGCGGTCTGGAAGCCCTTGGGCAGTTCCTGGTGCGTGGTCTCGCGGATGACGCGCGGGCCGGCAAAGCCGATCATGCATTTGGGTTCGGCGATGATCAGATCTCCGAGAGACGCGTAGCTGGCCATGACCCCCGCCGTGGTCGGGTTGGTCAGGATGGAAATGTAAGGAAGCTTGGCCTCTGCGTGGCGGGCCAATGCGCCGCTCGTCTTGGCCATTTGCATGAGACTGAGCATGCCTTCATACATGCGCGCGCCGCCGGACGCCGAAACGATGATGACCGGCCATTTGTTTTTCGTGGCGCGCTCGATGATGCGGGTGATTTTTTCCCCGACGACGGAGCCCATGGTCGCGGCGATGAAATTGAAATCCATCACGGCAAGCCCGACAGGATGCCCGCCGATCTTGGCGTCGCCGGTGATGACGGCATCTTTCAGCCCGGTCTTTTTGCGGTAGGTCTCGAGGCGCTCCTCGTAGGTGGCGACGCCGCGGAATTTGAGCGAGTCGACGGAGAGCAGGTCGGCATCGCGCTCTTTGAAAGTTCCCTCGTCGACCAGACTCTTGATCCGCTCCGCCGCGCCGAGCGTGAGGTGATAGTCGCACTTGGGACAGACTTGCAGGTTCTGCTCGAACTCGACCTTGGTCACCACCTCGCCGCAACCGGGGCATTTGGTCCACAGTCCTTCCGGAACATTGCTTTTGCCCCGCGAGCGGATTTTCAGCGCCGGCTTCTGGAAAATTCCCATGCGCCCTTTCTAGCCGCGGGCGACGGTGATGACAACCACGGCGGAAGCCCCCGCCTCCCGCAAAACCCGGGCGCAGGCGTCGGCCGTGGACCCCGTGGTCAGAACGTCATCGACCAAGGCCAGCACCTTGCCTTCGACCCGCGCTCCGCGGCCAAGGGCGAAGGCGCCCTGCAGGTTCCCGAATCTCTCTTCGCGGTGAAAGTGGGTCTGGGTCAGGGTGTATCGCGTCCGACGCAGACAATCCTCCACCGGCAAGCCAAGCCGCGCCCCGGCCAAGAGGGCGAGAACCTCGGCTTGGTTGAATTCGCGCTCGCGTTGGCGCGTCGGATGGAGGGGCACCGGCACGATGGCGTCCGGGCGCAGATCGGCCAACCGCGCATCGCGGAATCCCTCGGACAGCATCCGGGCGAGCACATGACGCAGGTGCACTTGACGGTTGTATTTGAACTGGTGGATGAGTTCGCGCACCACACCGCGACTGCGGTAGGCCGAGGTGGCGAAGTCGAAGGAGAATTCGAGGTCGCCGCAATTCATGCAACGGAACGACGACGACATGACACCGCCGTAAGGCTGGCTGCAAACCGCACAGCGCGCCCCGGTCAATCGCACCCGCGCCCGTCGGCAATCGCGGCACAAACAAGCGGGCGCTCTCCCCAGAGCCACGCCACACGTG
>CAYQMP010000209.1:0-4025 GCA_964418615.1 uncultured Chthoniobacter sp.
GTTCCGCGGCGAGCTGACCCTTTCGCTCCAACCCGACTCCCTCCGCCCCGTCTGCGAATTCTGCCGCGACGAACTCGGCTTCGATTTCCTTCTCGATATCTCGAGCATCGACAACTTCGAACACGAACCGCGCTACGAGGTGGTCTACGAGCTTTACTCGCTGACCGACAATCACCACCTGCGCCTCAAGACCGCGGCCGTCGGTGATGACGAACCTGCCCTCCCCACCGTCTGCGACCTTTGGCCGACCGCCAACTGGCACGAGCGCGAAGCGTGGGACATGATGGGTATCCGCTTCACCGGTCACCCCGACCTGCGCCGCATCATCATGTGGGAGGGCTACCCCTACCACCCGCTGCGCAAAGATTTCCCCCTCGAAGGCAAATTCAGCGACGTGCCCGACGTTGCCTTCACCGAACCCGCCCCGCTCGCCGGCGGTCCGTTCGTTACCGCCCCCGTCGATGGCACCACCGAAGTCCGCGAACCGCGCGCCCGCCGCGCCGGCGACCTCCCGCCCGGGCAAGGCTTCATCGCGGAACCTTGATCTCCACGCCGGAACAACTCGCGGACTTCACCGCCCGCCTCGACACGCACAAGGTCATCGGGCTCGATACCGAGGCGGACAGCCTGCACAGCTACCGCGAAAAAATCTGCCTCCTGCAGGTGGCCAGTCCGGACGGCTTCTTCCTCGTCGATCCGCTGGCTGAAGGACTCGATCTCTCCGCCTTCTACGCCTCGCTGGCGCCCCACACCATCATCATCCACGGGGCGGACTACGACCTGCGCCTGCTCGGGCGCCATCCCGCCTTCGACGCCTCGGACATTTTCGACACCTCCATCGCCGCGCGCTTTCTCGGACTGGAACAGATCGGCTACGCCGCCTTGGTCGACAGATTTTTCGGAGTCACCCTCTGCAAAGCCTCGCAGCGCGCCGACTGGGGACGCCGCCCGCTCCCGCCGCGCATGGAGGAATACGCGCTCAACGACGTCCGCTATCTCCTGCCCCTCGCCGAAATTTTGCAGAACCAGCTCAAACAACTCGGACGCTGGGAATGGTATCTGCAATCACGCGACGCCATGGTGCAAAGCGCACGCGAACCCCGCGAGCGCGACCCGGAAATGGCTTGGCGCATCAACGGCAGCAGCAAGCTGACGCCGCGCGAGTCCGCCGTCCTCCGCGCCCTCTGGCACTGGCGCGAATCCGAAGCCAGCGCTTGGGACCGACCAACCTTCCACGTCATTTCCAACGACCGCATGATCGACGCCGCGCGCGCCGCGGTGGCTGGACAAAAAGTCGAAGTCCACCGCATGCCGCCACCGCGCTTCAACCGGATGAAAGAAACCCTGCGCTCCGCCCTCGACCTGCCGGAAAGCGAATGGCCCGTCTTCGAGCGCGAAAGGAAACCGCGTCCCAGCGGCGCCGCCTGCCGTCTTTTCGAACAACTGCGCGAAAAGCGCGATGCCGTGGCCAAAGATCTCGCCATTGACCCTTCGCTCATCGCCTCGCGCATGACCCTCATGTCCGTCGCCTCGCAAAACGGCGCCCGCCTCCTCCCGTGGCAGCGCGACCTGCTCCAACTCGACGAACCCGTCCCACGGTAGGGACGGCTGGCCCAGCCGTCCGCACCCATGACCCCCTCTGCCCGCGAGACCATCGCCCGCGCCCTCGCCGAAGACCTCGGCACTGGTGATATCACCTCCGAGTGCTTCATCCCGGCGGATCACCGTTCGACCGCGCGCATCATCGCCAAAGAAAACGCCGTCCTCGCCGGCACCGAAGTCGCCGGCGAAGTTTTCCGCCAAGTCGACCCCGCGATCGAAATCGAAATCCGCAAACACGACGGCGACACCATGGGCCCGGGCGATCTCATCCTCATGGCGGCAGGCCCGACCCGCGCCCTGCTTTCCGCCGAACGCACCGCCCTCAACTTTCTCCAGCGCCTCAGCGGCATCGCCACCCTCACCCGACGCTTTGTCGATGCTGTCGCCGGAACGCGCGCTGTCATCCTCGACACGCGCAAAACCACCCCCGGACTCCGCGAATTCGAACGCCTCGCCGTCCGTGCCGGCGGCGGGGTCAACCACCGCTTCGGCCTTTTCGACCGCGTGCTGGCCAAGGACAACCACCTCGCCATCACCGGCGACGCCACGGGACTCCAGCGCGCCATCGAAGAAGCCAAAAAACGCGCCCCCGACATCCTCGTCGAAATCGAAGCCGACACCCTCGACCAAGTCCGCCTCCTCTGCGGTCTCCGCGGCGTCGATATCATCCTCCTCGACAACATGTCGAACGACCAACTGCGCGAAGCCGTAGAAATCCGCGGAGACAAAAAAATCCTGCTCGAAGCCAGCGGCGGCGTGAATCTCGACACCGTCGCCGCCATCGCCGCCACCGGCATCGACCAGATTTCCGTCGGCGCTCTCACGCATTCCGCCCGGGCCATCGATCTCTCGATGGAAATCACAAGGTAGGGACGCGCGGCTCGCGCGTCCGATCGACCGCAAGCGGGCGAGCGAGCCGCTCGCCCCTACCTTCCCAACCCCTCTTTGATTACCCGCGCCAGCCGTTCCCCCACCCCCGGCACACGGGCAATCTCCTCGACCGCGGCCTTGCGCAGCCGCTCAACCGAACCAAACGCCCGCAGCAAGGCCTGCTTCCGTGCTTTGTTCACCCCATCGATGTCATCGAGCACGCTTTCCGAAATCCGCCGCTTCATCAGCAGCTGATGGTAACCATTGGCCACGCGGTGCGCCTCGTCGCGGATCCGCTGCAGCAATTGCAGCGCCCCGCTTTCGTGCGGCAAACGCAGCGGCTGCGGGTCGTTCGGGAAATAAATTTCCTCCCGCTCCTTGGCCAAACCGATGATCGGCTGGCCGCGCAAACCGAGCCGGCGCAACTCGCCCACCGCGCTGGAGAGCTGACCGCGCCCGCCGTCGACGATGATCAGATCCGGAAGGCGGTCCGCCGCCGGCATGCGCAGACGCGCCACCGCCTCGCCCGCCTCCTCCTGCGAGAATTCCGCCGCCTCCGGGTGCGCGGCCCTCGCCGCGGCCAGCAGCCGCGCGTAGCGGCGCCGCACCACCTCGGCCATGCTGGCGAAGTCGTCCTGACCTTGCACCGTCTTGATCCGGTAACGCCGGTAGCTGGAGCGGGACGGCAGACCGTTCTCGAAGCGCACCATGGACGCCACGATGTGCGTGCTTGTGATATTCGAAATGTCGAAGCACTCCATCAGCACCGGCGGACGCGGGAGGCCGAGTTCCTCGCCGAGCGCGCGCAAATCCGCCTCCGGATCCTTGGCCCGTGGCAACGAGTCCCCGCGCAAAAACCGCCGCGACCTCGCCGCCGTGCGACGCAGCGCGGTGATCAGATCACGTAGCGCCGCGGCTTTCTCGAAATCCTGCTTGGCCGCCGCCGCCTGCATCTCCTGCTCCAGTTCCTCGGGAATCTCTTTGCTCCGTCCTTCGAGAAAAGCGCACGCTTCGAGCACGCGGGCCCGGTAATCTGCCTCGCTGATCTTGCCGACGCACGGCGCCGAGCAGTTCTTGATGATGTCGTCGTGGCAATGACGGTAGTCCTTTTCCGTCGGCACGCGCGGACGGCAGGAGCGCAGCCCGTATTTGCGTTTGAGGATTTCCAGCGTGGCGCGCAGGGCGCCGGAATGGGCATACGGACCGTAGTAACGCGCGCCGTCGTTTTTCTTCAGCCGCACGAGCGAGAATTTCGGGAACGGGTCGTCGAGGTTGACCTTCAGCTGCAGGAAGTTTTTGTCGTCGCGGAACGAGATGTTGTATTTCGGCCGGTATTCCTTGATCAACCGCCCTTCGAGCAGCACTGCCTCGGCGTCCGAGCGGACGACATGCAGGGTGAAATCCCACACCGAATCGAGCAGCGCCCGCGTCTTCAAATCGGCCAAGCGGGAACGTGCCGGTGTGAAATACTGCGCCAACCGCTTGCGCAAATCGCGCGCCTTGCCCACGTAGATCACGCGGTTCAACCGGTCCCGCATCAGATAGACCCCCGG
>CAYQMP010000210.1:0-3826 GCA_964418615.1 uncultured Chthoniobacter sp.
CCTCGAGGCGTGGCTCGAGGAGCGAGTGAAGAGAAGTTTCGCCGGGAGAATTCTCGCGGTGGATGAGCTGATCGGCGAAAAGTGCGGCCGTTTGCATGCCGAACGTTCGCGCTCGTTCCGCGACGGATTGATTCTCGCCACCGCGGCTCTGCACCAACTCACCGTGGTGACCCGCAATGTGAAAGACTTTGTCGATGGTGGCGTGAGGGTGATCAATCCGTGGGATTGATAGCGGCGGCCGGGGACGGCCGCCCTCCAAGAGCTCGCTGGAGGGCGAGCGTCTCCGCGAGTCGTTCGCCCAGCACGCTACAATTGACTGTAGCGGCGACGTCCCCGTCGCCGGTCGTGTCTACCGTTTCGCCGCCGAGGACGGCGGCGCTACAGCTGGCAGGCTTGGTCGATCGCGGCGAGTTCATCGCCGCTGAACGAGGTGTTTCGCAACGCACCGAGGTTCTCTTCGATCTGACTCCACCGACTCGCGCCGATGAGGACGCTGGTGACGTAAGGCTTGGCCAACAGCCAGGCGATGGACATTTGGGCGAGAGATTGTCCGCGCGCTTCGGCGATTTCCGCCAAAGCGCGGACGCGGCGCAACTTTTCCCCGGTGACGTGCTCCGGACGCAGGAAGCCGTCCGGTTTTCCGGCGCGGGAATCCGGATCGATGCCGTTGTTGTAGCGCCCGGCGAGCAGGCCTTGGGCCAGTGGGCTGAACGGGATGCATCCGATGCCTTCCTGCTGGAGCACCTCGGACAATCCGTGCTCCACCCAGCGGTCGAAAAGATTGAAGACCGGTTGATGAATGAGCAGATGGATGCGCTCGGCGCGGAGGATCTCGGCGGCGCGGCGGGTCATGTCCGCATCGTAGCTGGAGACGCCGACGTAGAGTGCCTTGCCCGACTTCACCGCAGTGACGAGCGCGCTGATCGTTTCCTCCAGCGGGGTGTCCGGATCGGGGCGGTGGCTGTAGAAAATGTCGACGTAATCCAACCCCAGTCGCTGCAGGCTTTGGTCGAGACTTGCGAGGATGTGTTTGCGGGAACCCCACTCGCCATAGGGGCCGGGCCACATGTGGTATCCGGCCTTGGTCGAAATGATCAGTTCATCGCGATGCGCGGGGAGGTCTTCGCGGAGGAGGCGTCCGAAGGTCTGTTCGGCGCTGCCGGGAGGCGGGCCGTAGTTGTTGGCCAAGTCAAAGTGGGTGATCCCGGCATCGAAGGAGCGCAGGACCATGTCGCGTGCGTTTTCGAAATTGTCGTGTGCCCCGAAGTTGTGCCAGAGACCCAGCGAGACCGCCGGCAGCTTGAGTCCGCTTCTCCCGCAGCGGCGGAATTCCATGGAGTCATAGCGGGCGGGGGAGGGCATGGGGCGGGGGTAATCTGCGAAGGTCTTGATTCTGGAGGATCTACGGACGAGCCGCGAACGAAAAGGGGCGACCAATGCGGTCTCCGTGGGCAGACAGGTGAGGATGACTGGTGCTCACTTCACGAATTATTTTCAGAAAAAGGGTTGCCCCCCGTCCGTGCACCCTTCAACTTCAAGCCCGCTATGAAATTAAATCTCCTAATTCTTGCTTCAGCTACCACCGTTCTCGGCCTGACCGCTTGCGATCAAGTCGGCCAAGATGCCCAGACCGCCACCGAGAAAGCCGGCGACGCGGTTCAAGCCACTGCCGAAGGCGCCGCCGCGGTTGCCGAAGGCACTTGGGATGCGACGAAGGATGTGGCCGGCGGCACGGCGGCCGATGTGGGTGCGTCGGTTGACGCAGCCGGTGCGGCGGTCAAGGACGTGGCTTCCGGCACGGCCCAAGACGTGGGTGCTTCCATCGATGCGAGCGGTGCCGCGGTGAAGGATGTCGCTTCGGGCACGGCGCAGGACGTGGGTGCTTCCATCGATGCAGCCGGTGCGGCGGTCAAAGACACTGCTTCGGGAGCCTGGGGCGCCACCAAGGATGTGGCCAGCGGAGTGGCCAGCGATGTCGGTGCAGCGGTGGACGCCACCGGCTCGGCGATCCAAACCGGCGTGGAAGGTGCTTACGATGCGACCAAAGACACCCTCAAAGCCGCCGGCAGTGCCGTCGAGCAGGTTGGCGAAGGTGTCAAAGGGGTCGGCGAAGACATTCAGCAGAAGGTCGAGTAAGCGCTCCCACCTCACGAAATTCACCAACCGCCGCCCGGCAACGGGCGGCGGTTTTTTTTCTGGTCCGCTCGGCGGGCTGATTGCTAATTCTACAATCAACTCCTGTTGGTTGATTATGCCCGAAAGTTCCCTGCGTTTTACAGTCCGTGAACTAGCTCAAAAAGTCGGCGGCCGTGCCGAGGGTCCGTCCGATCCGGAGGTGACCGGTGTCGCCACTCTGGAGGAAGCCGGTCCGGAGGATCTCGTTTTCATTTCCGGGGAAAAGTTTTTCCCACAGTGGCAAGAGTCCCGCGCCCGCGTCGCGCTCGTCTCACGCCGGGTGGCTTCGAAAGTTCCGGTCCGTGAGGGGACCAGCCTGATTCAAGTCGAAGACGCGGATCTCGCGCTGGCGGCGATTCTCGAATCCATCGCTCCTCCTCCTCCCGAGGCGGGACTGCCGGCACCCGGCGCGAATGGTGCGGCTTCGGTGCATGCCTCCGCCGTGGTCGATCAGAGCGCCCAACTCGGGCCGCGGGTCCGCATTGGTGCGCACTGCGTGGTCGGGCCCCGCGCGGTCATCGGTGCGGGATCGGTCCTGTATCCGGGTGCGGCGGTTTATGACAATGCTGCGGTCGGCGAGGAATGCATTCTCTGGTCCGGTGCGACCGTCCGCGAGTTTTGCGTCATCGGCGATCGTGTCTCGCTCCATGCCAACGCAGTGATCGGTGCGGACGGATTCGGCTACCGCCCGGCTTCCGGCGGGCGCGGTGTGGTCAAGATCCCCCACATCGGGCGCGTCGAGATCGGGAACGATGTGGAAATCGGCGCCAACACGTGTGTGGACCGTGGCAAACTGTCCGCCACCGTCATCGGAGACCATTGCAAAATCGACAACCTCTGCCAGATCGGTCACAACTGCCGTCTCGGCCGTGGCGTCATCATCGCCGGCAAAGTCGGAGTGTCCGGCTCGGTGACGATCGGCGACGGAGTGATGATCGGCGGGGGTGCAGGCGTGGCCGATCACGTGACGATCGGTGCCGGTGCGGCCATCGCCGCCGCGGCCGGCGTGATGCGCGACGTGCCGCCCGGGGGCAAGGTCAGCGGTATTCCCGCGCGCGACATCAAACAATTTTTCCGCGAGCAGGCAGCCATCGCCCGTTTGCCCGACATGCTGCGCCAACCGCGGGTGGTGGCCGCGGGACAGGCTCCCTCGGTGGCGCCTCCGCCGAAGATGTCGTTTCACGACTGGCTCGAGGCTCTCAATGCCAAGTCGGTCCACAAGATCGTTATCCGGGATTTTGACGGTCTTGAGCGCGGCGATTTCGAACGCGCCTACCGCGGCACGCCGATGACCGAAAAAGAATTCCAGCAACGCCTGAGCCGTTGCACCTTCAACCTGAAGGCCTGAGCCGGTTCCGGGTTGCCCGGGGTGGACAACCTCCTTCGGCGCAGATAATTTTCGCACATTCAGGAGGGGTGGCAGAGTGGTCGATTGCGTCGGTCTTGAAAACCGAAGAGGCGCAAGTCTCCGTGGGTTCGAATCCCACCCCCTCCGTTTTCCGGCGAAGCCGGCTTGAAACCTTCCGTGGGATGAGAACGCAGTTCGAGCCGGAGGTCCGCGGAGCGGACCGGAGACAGGCGGAGCGAAGCGCAGCCAATCCCACCCCCTCCGTTTTCCGGCGAAGCCGGCTTGAAACCTTCCGTGGGATGA
>CAYQMP010000210.1:3926-4024 GCA_964418615.1 uncultured Chthoniobacter sp.
GATCAGACCCGAAAAAGATTTGGACTACCGGACCAGGTTCTGTGGGTAGGGACACGCGGCTCGCGTGTCCGTTGGAAAGAGAGCGGACGAGCGAGCCG
>CAYQMP010000211.1:0-4018 GCA_964418615.1 uncultured Chthoniobacter sp.
TCTTTGAGGAAAAAGCTCGCGATCACACCGATAAGGGCGGTGGCCGGGAGCAGGATCATGGCGGTGCGGTAGTTTTCCGCGGTGTAAGATTCCCCGACAGCCAACCCGCCGGCGCTCCAGTCGAGGATCCACCCGAAGAGCGGCTGGGCCACGCCGCCGATGAGCATGACCATCATGTTGTTGGCCGAGAGGGCGGTGCCGTGGAGCAGTGGATCATTGGCCTCGATGGCGGAAACAAACGTCACCACTTGCATGCTCGATGCCAGCCCGACGAACAACAACAGTCCGAACATGGTCGCCGGATGCAAGGCGGTGAAGCTGCTGAGCAGAACGGTGGTCAACAGGGTCAGGACGGTCGAAGCGACGAGAAATAAACGCCGCTTCTGCACGCGGTCGGATAGCCATCCGGCAAGCGGAGCGCCGGCCAGCCAGCCCACGTAGAGCATCGATACCGCATTGGACGCGCCCTGCGGGGACATGGGAGAAACCGCCGTGATATAGCTCTCACCCCACAATCCTCCGACAACGGTGAGCGGCAGATAGAGGATGCCGCCGATGAGGCCGATGATGAGAGTTTGGGGGTTGCGCAGCACTTTGAAGATGGCGCCGAGGAGACTTACCGGCGGCGGCGCCTCGGGATTTGCCCGCTCCGCGGCGGCAGCCCAAGGAGGGGCCGCAGGAATGATGGCGAGCATGACGAGAAAGACGACGGCGCCGGCGATCCACGAAAAATGCAGGGTGGCACGCCAGCCTTCGACTTCAATCAGCCATTCCAGTCCGGCGTTGCCCATGATCCCGCCGGCCATACCGAGGGCGGTGGTCAGTCCGGCGATGAGGGCCAGCCGTCCATGCGGAAACCACTGCGCCGCCAGATACATCGCGCCGACGAAGGCGAAAGCCGAACCGAGTCCCTGCATGCCACGGGCCAGAGCGACGCCGGCCATACTTTGTCCGAGCGCTTCAAGCAGACATCCGGCGGCCACGACCAGCACCGATGGCAGGAGCACCAAGCGCGCACCGTAGCGGTCGAGCAGGGTGCCGGCCACCATTTGGAGCGGTGAATACACGTAGTAGTAAGCGCCCATGGCCAGACCGAACCCGGCGGCGTTGACGTGCATGACCTCCATCAACGGTTCCTGCATGACCGACGGCGCCACGCGGACAAAAAACTCGTAAAGATAGAACACCGCCGCGGCACCCCAGATGGTCCAGGCCCGCCAGTCGCCCGGGGGCTGAGTGCCGCGCGGTGTGCCGAGCAAACTCATGCCGCGAGGGGACCCGACCGTCGCCGGTGGGGCAAGCACAAAGCTCTCAGGGTTGCGGAAGGTCGACGACGTCGAGTGGGTTCTCGGAGAGATCGCGCGCGTCGGGCAGCGGCGCATCGGGAGTGGAAGGACCACCTGAAGAGGACGAGGCGCAACCGGCAAGGGATAGCAGGGCTATGCAGAGGAGTGTGGGGGGAACGGCGTGCATGATCAGAACGTTATGCCGATCTCGGCGCCGATGACGAGCGCGTTGGGAAACCGTCCGGTGCCACCGGGACGGACAACATACTGCACACTGGGCATGACATAAAGCCAGGGGGTGAGTTGCGCGCGGTAGTCCCATTCGAGGACCCATTCGTAAGTCGGGTCGCCAAGGCCCGCGTCCTCTTGGTCCGAGGCGAAGCTGCGGCTCATCACGCCATAGTAAGATCCGAAGAGAGCCCAATCTTCGGGACGCGAGGGCAGCAGCCCTTGCCACCCCCCGCCCGCTCCGGTGAAGAACGGAAACTGGGCCACGTCGGTCTGCGGGGCATAGACGAAGGAATACCACAGCGTGATGCCGGCATCGGATGCGGCGCGTTCGCGCCAGACCATTTGCTGTCCGATCCAGTAAAAGCCGTAGGAGTAAGGCGTGCTCCCGTCGGTATAAGTTTCGTAATCGTAGCTCGACCAGTAACCCCCCACTTTGTGGTTGCCCGGCAAGCCTTCGGGCGTGCCGCGCCACGGGTCGGAGAGTTGCGTTTTTCGGCCGACTTCCCCGAACATCTGAATGCCATTGTCGGAGCCGAATTCCATGTTGAGTCCATGGTTGGCGATGACCGAGTTGGCCGGGGTGGCCTGGTAAATGCCGTAACGCAGCGTCCAGTCTTCGCTCGGCTCGACCTTCAGCACCGCTGCCCAAGTGGCGCGGCTGGCATTGGAAGTCCAAAAGGTATTGTAGCCGAAAACCGGGGTGTGTCCGTCGATCCCCCCGAGGTAGAGGTTGAACATATCCATGACGACGAAGTCTTGGCCGATGCCCATGCGGCCCAGTTTGAGACTGATTTTGTCGTCGTTCCACCGTTGCTCAAGATAGAGCTGACCGAGCACGAGGGTGGGAATGGACGAAATTTCCGCCACGTCGAAGTAGTTGCCGACGTAGCTCTGCGACAGGTCCGTGCCCGCCGACTGGATCATGCTGATGACGAAATACCCATCGCGCCAGCCGATCAGCTTTTCCATTTCGGTCACGAGGAAGAGCTGCAGTTGTCCGAAGTAGGTGAACCCCTGACTCATGCCGCCCACCGGATTGCCGAGCAGGTCTGTGGTGTAGCTTCCGCCGAGGAAAATGCCGCGATCTTCCAAGTCGCGGCGCATCGGCACCAAGCCGTCGAGTGCCCGGTCCCCCTGCATCCAATCCTGCCAGCGGTTGGCGGTGTTCGTCTCACCGGATTCCGCGGCGGATGCCCCCGAGGCCGAAAGCAGGAACGCGACGGCAAGGAATGCGCGACTATTTCTCGAAGCCAAGGTCTTGGAGCAACTGGTAGCGCGGCGGGTCGTCGGGCAGGAGGAAGTGGAAACCCTGCTCGAGCACAATGTTGACCGTGTTGGCCAGGATGAGAAAAGCGAGCAACCCGAGGACAGCCTGCGACCACCAGCCGGGACGCGCGCGGCCCTCGAGGAACCATCCGCTGAAGAGCAGGCAGATCGCGCTGGAGCCGATCAGGCAGACAAAGACGACCAGCGCCCAAGTGTAGAGATGAAGCCCCATCACGGGATCCCCGTAGCCCGGATCACCCGGCATGATGTGGAGAAGGTCCTGGCGGATGGAAACAAACGCGCCGCCCAGCGCGGCGAAAATGATCATGCCGTGCCCGGTCATGTAGTCCCGCGCGGCGAGTTCACCGTCTTTCCATTTGACCAGAATGTAAGCCGCGCCGGTCGCGGCGAGCATCATGCCGAGACGCTGCAGGATGCAGAGCGGGCAGGGCAATTCGCCCTCGAAAAATTGGATGCCGAAAGCCCCGAGGAGGACGAGGCAAAGAACAAGGATTTCCAAATGAACGGCGAGATAGCCGACCGGGCCGATGATGCGAAGCAGGCGCATGGGATCAGAAATTGAGTGGAAGCTGCTCGGTGATATGCAACCGCAAGGTGAAGGCCGTGAAGAGCACGGCAACGAGGAACAAGGCGATGGTCAGGTTGCGGCGCTCCTGGAAAATGCTGGCGAACGCCGCGATGAGCAGGAAGTGGGCGAGGGTCTCCATGCGCGCAGACTGCGTCCGGGCGGGCGCCCGGCTCAAGCGGAAAACCCGGGAGTTTATTTCGCGAAAATCGCGCGCAGGAAATTCTTCTGTCCGATCAATGTGACCAAGGCCAGCACGCAGATGACAACGGTGAGGCCGTAATTGCCCGGGGCCATAAGGATGTGGAAGAGGGCGATGTTGACGATGATGGGTCCGAGCAGAACAAGGGCGAGGTTCACGAAGCGGCCGGAGAGAAGCAACACGGCGCCGACCAGCTCGAGCACTTTCACCACGGTAAGAAACTTGGTGGCAAAGATCGCGCCCATGAAGCTGGCGCCGTGGCTGCCTTCAGGTTGTCCGGGAATCGGGATGAACTGCAGCCAGTAGTTGAGGGCGAAAACGAGGAAGATGAGTCCGAGGAGGATGCGGGCAGCGGTGAAGACGTGTTTCATGTTCAGGAGGTGGTGGAGCCGTGAGTAGACAAAAGACAGCGAAACAAACGAAGGATTAATTTTCGCCTTCCGCGTC